>NZ_JBFTJR010000049.1:0-38909 GCF_056395525.1 Caulobacter sp. 10L414 | reverse complement strand
CCGCCCCCCTCAGTCGCTCCGCGACAGCTCCCCCAGAGGGGGAGCATCTGACAGCTTAAGCCACGCAGGCCTCGAAGCCCTTCTTCAGCTCGGCCTCGTCGAGGTCGCGACCGATGAAGACCATGCGGCTGTAGCGGTTGTCCTTGTCGGTCCAGGGCCGCTGGAAGTCGCCCTCCAGGATCATGTGCACGGCCTGGAACACCAGGCGGCGCTCTTCGCCCTGCACGTCGATGATGCCCTTGGCGCGCAGGATGTCGACGCCCTTGGCCGCCAGCAGGTCGTTGAGCCAGACGGTGATCTTCTTGCCGTCCACCGGCTTGTCGAGGGTCAGCGAGATCCCCTTCACCCCGTCGTCGTGGATGTCGCTCTTGTGGTCGTGGCCATGGTGGTGGTGGTCATGACCGCAGTGCTCGTCGTGCACGTGGTCATGGTCGTGGTGGCCATGCCCGTGATCGTGGCCGCAGTGCTCGTCATGCACGTGGCCCGGCTCGCCGTGGGCGGGGTTCAGGAAGTCCGGCTCCAGCTCGGTGATCCGTTCCAGGTCGAAGCTGTGCTTGCCGATGATGGCGGTCAGCGGAACGTTCGAGCGCTCGGCCCGGTGGATCGGGGCCAGCGGGTTGATCTTGCGGATCCGGGCCTCGACGTGGCGCAGGTCGTCCTCGGCCACCAGGTCGGTCTTGTTGAGCACGATCTGGTCGGCGAAGGCGATCTGCTCGACCGCTTCCTTGCTGTCCGAAAGACGCAGCATGATGTGCTTGGCGTCCACGAGGGCGGTGACCGAGTCGAGATAGGTGCGGGCCTTGACGTCCTCGTCGACGAAGAAGGTCTGGGCCACCGGGCCCGGATCGGCCAGACCCGTGGTCTCGACCACGATGGCGTCGAAGCCGCCCTTGCGCTTCATCAGGCCCGACAGCACCCGGATCAGGTCGCCGCGCACCGTGCAGCAGACGCAGCCGTTGTTCATCTCGAACACTTCCTCATCGGCGCCGACCACCAGGTCGTTGTCGATGCCGACCTCGCCGAACTCGTTGACGATCACGGCGTAGCGCTTGCCGTGCTCCTCGGTGAGGATGCGGTTGAGCAGCGTGGTCTTGCCGGCGCCGAGATAGCCGGTCAGCACGGTGACGGGGATCTTGCCGGGAGCGGGAGCGGTCTGGGTCATGAGCCGCTATTTAGGGCGGCGAGAGGCGGAGCGGAAGCGGGGGATGGCGTACATCCTTCCCATCTTCCCCTCATTGCCCGCCCCCTCAGGTCTTCAGGAACGCCACGGCCAGGCCGACCAGCACCAGGGCCGCGCCGAGGATGGTCTCCTCGTAGCGCTCCAGCCAGTCGAGGTTCAGGCGGCGCACGCCCGCCAGGGAAAGACCCGTGAACAGCAGCATGCCCGCCGCGGTGGCCGTCAGCAGCACGACGCTGAGCAGCAGGAACGCGCCCCAGCCGTGCTTCATGCCGGCCAGGTAGTAGGGCAGGAAGGCTTCGCACGGCGACAGGGTCAGAAGCACCACGAGCGCCGTGATCGCCGCCCGGTCGGAGGCGTAGGTCCGCCGGCCGGCCTCGGGCAGGGCGTGGCTGTGGCGCCCACGCGCTATATAGAAGAGGCCGACGGTCACCATCAGCCCGCCGACGATCCAGTGGAACAGGTGGCCAAGGCGCGGCTCGAGCGCCTGGCCCGCGATGACCAGGACGAGGCCCAGCAGGATGGTCAGGGCCACGTGCCCCAGGCCCGCCAGCAGGGTCACGCCCAGGGTCCGCCCCGCCGACCATTTCTGCGCGCGGCCGACCAGCACGAACGGCAGCCAGTGGGTTGGCAGGGCCGCGTGCAGGAAGGCCACCATGAAGCCGGTGGCCGCGATCGAGGCGAAGAAGGCGGACGTCACGCTCGCGCTATAGCCTGTTACAAAATAACGAGCCAGCAGAGTCATGCGCGCGCCGCGACACGGGCTCCACCTCGAATCCCGTCAAGGGCTTAAGACGTGTCCTTGGCCGTTGACTCACAGGCTTTCGGCGCTATAAGTGCGCCCCTCTCGCCCGCCGGGTTTCCTAGCGGGCGTTCCGTATTTTGCGAACAGCACGTTATTTAAGGCGCTAACCTATGTACGCGGTCATCAAAACCGGCGGCAAGCAGTACCGGGTCCAAGCCGGCGACCTGCTGGTCGTCGAGAAGCTCGACGGTCAACCTGGCGCGGAAGTCGCCTTTGGCGAAGTTCTGCTGCTGGGCGAAGGCGAGGCCGTGACGGTCGGTGCCCCCACCGTTGACGGCGCCGTCGTCAACGCCACCCTGATCGAAACCCGCAAGGGCGAGAAGGTGAAGATCTTCAAGAAGATCCGCCGTCAGGGCTACCGCCGCACCCGCGGTCACCGTCAGGCCGAAACGGTCCTGCGCGTGACTTCGGTCGCCGGCGCCGGCAAGGAAAGCAAGTGGGAAGGCACGATCGACCTGACCCCGAAGGTCATCCTCGACGCCCGCGCCCGCGGTCTCGGCGACGCTGCTGTCCCGTTCACCATCCCGGAAGCTCCGGCCGCCAAGGCTGAAGCCGCCGCTCCGAAGAAGAAGGCCGCGCCGAAGAAGGCCGCCGCCCCCGCTCCGGAAGCTGAAGCTTAAGATCCGCCAGGATCTTTTTGGATTGATCTGACCCAGGTCCCCGCGTCGGAAACCGGGTCAAAGATTAGGAGAGCATCATGGCTCACAAGAAATCTGGCGGCTCGTCCAGCAACGGTCGCGACTCAGAATCGAAGCGCCTTGGCGTAAAGAAGTTCGGCGGCGAGAAGGTTCTCGCCGGCAACATCCTCGTGCGTCAGCGCGGCACCAAGTTCTACCCGGGCGCCAACGTCGGCATGGGTAAGGATCACACCCTCTTCGCCCTCGTCGAAGGCGCCGTGGGCTTCGTGACCAAGAAGCAAAACCGTACCTACGTGACCGTGGCCCCGGTGGCCCAGGCCGCCGAATAGTACGATCAGAAGTCTCTCTTCGGATCGTGCTTCCTAAACGAAGACGATCCGGACGCGACGAATACGAAGCGGGGAGTCCGGACGCCGGGCTCCCCGCTTTTGTTTGTCCACGTTCCAGAAAAAGCCTCATCCAGGCAATTGGAGCGTCACGGTCCCGCACTATCTGAGGCGCGTCGCAGTATCGGCGCCTCGCGTGAAGAAGGGCCGGGAAAGGGAGACGCGCCATGTGCGTGATCGAAAGAAGTCCCGTCATCGAGACGCGGCGGCTCGCCCTGCGGGCGCCGGACATGTCCGACGCGCCCCGCATCGCCAGCCTGGGCGCCGACTACGCCATCCCAAAGATGACCACCCGCATGCCCTGGCCCTACGGCCAGGCCGACGCGGAAGAGTTCGTGGCCCGCGTCCAGGCGCAGGACTGGAGCCGCAACGCCACCTTCGCCATCGAACTGGAAGACGCCGGCGTGGTCGGCGTGCTGGGCTTCTTCCCCAACGAGGACGGCCGGCTCGAGGTCGGCTACTGGATCGGCCGGCCGTTCTGGGGCCGGGGCCTGGCGACCGAGGCTTTGCAGGGCGCGCTGTCCTGGGCCGCGCACGACTGGCGGCGCAAGCTGGTCGTCGCCGGCCACTTCGCCGACAACCCGGCCTCGGGGCAGGTGCTGGTCAAGGCCGGCTTCCTCTACACCGGCGTCGTCACCGAGAAGGACTCGGTGTCGCGCGGGGCGTCCGTGGCGACGCGGATGATGGTCTGGCTGGCCTAGGCGAGATCCAGACCCTTCCCACAGTCCCGTCATTCCCGCCCTTGTGGCGGGAATCCCTGGTTAAGCTCTCGCAAGAGGCGCCGGCGGACTGCTCGGCAGTCCGCCCCTCCTGTCCTTGCGGCTGACAGAGGGGTTCCCGCCACAAGGGCGGGAATGACGGAAGGTGGAGGTGACGAAATACATCATGTAGAATGCCCATCCATAATATGGGAGGCATCATGCATCGTCGCGTTCTGGCCGGCCTGGCGCTGGCCCTGACCCTCACGGCGCCCGCCGCCGCGCTCGCTCAGGCCCAGAAGCCGCTCTATCGCGACCCGGTGTTCGACGGCGCGGCCGACGTGGCCATCGCCTGGGACAAGACCGACAAGCTGTGGCGGATGTTCTACACCAACCGCCGCGCCACCCTGAAACTGGAAGACCCCAAGGACGTCGCCTGGCTGCACGCCACCGCCATCGGCGTGGCCACCTCCAAGGACGGCCTGGCCTGGACCTATGCGGGCACGGCGAACATTCCCGCCGCCTGCACCAGCGAAACCCTCTGGGCGCCCGAGATCTTCACCGAGAACGGCGTCCACCACATGTTCCTGACCGTGGTGCCGGGCATCTTCCATCGCTGGAACCTGCCGGAAGCCGGCGCGAAGATCGTCCACCTGACCTCCACCGACCTGAAGGCCTGGACCTGCGCCGACACCCTCGACCTCGGCTCGGACCGGGTGATCGACGCCGGCGTCATCAAGGCCCCGCAGGGCGGCTATCGGATGTGGTTCAAGGACGAACGCAAGGACAGCCGCATCTTCTTCGCCGACAGCCCCGACCTGAAATCCTGGACCCGCCAGCCGGCCTTCGTCGCCGACTTCGCCGGCGAGGGGCCCAAGGTGTTCTTCTTCAAGGGCGCGTGGTGGATGATCGCCGACGCCTGGAAGGGCCTGGCGGTGCTGCGCAGCAAGGACGCCGTGACCTGGGAGCGCCAGCCGGGCTTCATCCTCGACAAGCCGGGCAGCCAGGCCACCGACCGCGACCTTGGCCATCACCCCGACGTGGTCGTCAACGACGGCCGGGCGCTGCTCTACTACTTCGTCGGCCAGGGCAAGGAAGACGAGGCCAAGGCCGATCCGGTCTGGAACCAGCGCACGGTGATCCAGCTGGGCGAGCTGCAGGTCGGCAAGGACGGCTGGCTGACGATCGACCGCGAGGCGGTCGTGAGGAAGGGGCTGAAGGCGCCACGCCATTGAACACCTCTCCCGTGGGGAGAGGGAGGGGCCCGCGCCGAAGGCGTGGGAGGGTGAGGGCGTACGCCGTCGGCGGTCCCGTCACCCGTTCAATGTGCGAAATCGGAAAGTGTGTAACCCCTCACCCTCCCAGGCTATCGCCTGGGCCCCTCCCTCTCCCTATGGGAGAGGTGGACTTGATCAGGGGGAGGATCTGATCAAGCCGCCCGATGCGTGTGGATCACCTTCTGCGGGCCTTCGCGGAAGCGCTTTTCGGCGGTGACGATGCGTTCGCACAGGGCGTCCAGATCGCTCAGCAGCGAATAGGTGGCGTAGATGGGGATCTCCATCATCGCCACCTGCGCGCGCGGCATGAACTCGCAGTACTTCTTCCACGAGATGTGGTTGTCGCGGGCGGTCAGCGCACGCTGGCCCAGCGGGTTCCACAGGTTCAGGTCGACGAGTTCGTCGCGGCATTCCTTCATCACCGGCAGGGCGATGTAGAGGAACAGGAAGGTCGGGGTGGCAGCGCGGCTGAACTGCGGCTGCACCTGCATGTGCCAGATGCGGAAGGCCTCGAAGAAGTTGGCCTTGCGGGCCGGATCCGGCGGCAGCCAGCTGGCTTCGGTGTTGATCACCTCGGCGGCGCTGGCCGCGCGCTTGACCAGCTCATCGGCGCTGCGGCCGCCGGCCATGGTCTTCGAAAGGGCGGCGACCGGGATGTTCAGCTTCTTGGCCACGTCGGTGAAGCTGACCTGCTGGCCGGCCATCGGCGTGAACTGACCGAAATTGGGGGCGTTGGGAGCCTTGGCGCGACGGATGGCGGCGGCCTCGTGCTCCAGCTTCTGGGCCTCGCGCTTCTTCTCGGCCTGGACGCGGTCGAACTCGGCCTCGTGCGTGGACTGCTCGTCGGGCGTCATCCAGCGGGCGCGGCCGGGGCCATAGGTGCGCTCGAGCCGGTTGATCAGCACCAGCACGTGGTTTTCGGACGGCTTGGGACCGATGTCGCCGAGGAACGCGCGGAAATCGCGCCACGTCCCGGTCACGCCGGTGCCGCGGCTCATCAGGATGTTCCGATGGATCGACGCCTCGCCCGCATACTTGCGGCATAGCGTCTGCAGCGTCAGGTCCTTGAGGTCCTGATCGAGTTCATCCCTGACGTTCGCTTCCGTCGACAACGGACGCCCTCCCCCTCCACGAGAAATAGAGAATTTTCGCCCCGGGACCGTTTGTCGCACTGCGTGTTTAACATTTCGTCACGACGCCGAACAGCGTTCAAGGCAGCGCTTCTTTGTCGCAATATCGACACGGGCGGCGCTTGGTCGCGCGTTCCACAGGTTGCGCCAAGTCCATTTCGCTCGACGCGAAACCCGTGTTGGGACAAAAGACGCCCATGAAATTCCTGGATCAATGCAAGATCTTCATCCGCTCCGGCAACGGCGGCGGCGGGTCGGTGTCTTTCCGACGCGAGAAGTACATCGAATACGGCGGCCCCGACGGTGGGGACGGCGGTCGCGGCGGCGACATCTGGATCGAGGCCGTCGAGGGCCTCAACACCCTGATCGACTATCGCTACCAGCAGCACTTCAAGGCCGGCACCGGCGTGCACGGCATGGGCCGCCAGCGCCACGGCGCGGCCGGCGACGACATCGTGCTGAAGGTCCCCGTCGGCACCGAGGTGCTGGAAGAGGACAAGGAGACCCTGATCGTCGACCTGGACGAGCCGGGCATGCGCGTGCTGCTGGCCAAGGGCGGCAACGGCGGCTGGGGCAACCTGCACTTCAAGGGTCCGGTGAACCAGGCCCCGATGTGGGCCAATCCCGGCCAGGAAGGCGAAGAGCGCTGGCTGTGGCTGCGGCTGAAGCTGATCGCCGACGTCGGCCTGGTGGGCCTGCCCAACGCCGGCAAGTCGACCTTCCTGGCGGCGGCCAGCGCGGCCAAGCCGAAGATCGCCGACTACCCCTTCACCACCCTGACCCCGAACCTGGGCGTCGTGGACCTGTCGACCAGCGAGCGCTTCGTGCTGGCCGACATCCCCGGCCTGATCGAGGGCGCGTCGGAAGGCGCTGGCCTGGGCACCCGGTTCCTCGGCCACGTCGAGCGCTCGGCCACGCTGATCCACCTGGTGGACGCCACCCAGGACGACATCGTCGGCGCCTGGACCACCATCCGCGGCGAGCTCGAGGCCTATGGCGACGAGCTGGCGGTCAAGTCCGAGATCCTGGCGCTGAACAAGATCGACGCCCTGGACGAGGAGACCCGCGCGGCCAAGCAGGCCGAGCTGGAAGCCGTGGCCGGCGTCAAGCCGATGCTGATCTCCGGCGTGTCGGGCGAGGGCGTCACCGAGCTGCTGCGCGCGGCCTATCGCCAGGTGCGCGTGCGCCGCGGCGACGCGGTGGCCGAGATCGAGGAAGACGAGGACCACATCGAGGAGACGCCGGGGGGCTGGCAGCCGTGAACCTGGGGGTCGGGGGACCTCTGGGCCAGGCCCGGAGGATCGTGTTCAAGGTCGGCTCGGCCCTGCTGGTCGACGCCTCCACCGGCGCGGCCAACAGGGCTTGGCTGGAGGCGTTCTGCGCCGACGCCGCGGCCCTGCGCGCGGCCGGCAAGCAGGTGGTGGTGGTCTCGTCCGGCGCGGGGGCGCTGGGACGCCGCCGCCTTGGCCTTTCGGGCCGCAAGATCACCCTGCCGGAGAAGCAGGCCGCCGCCGCCGCCGGCCAGAGCCTCCTGATGCGGGCCTGGGAGGAGGCGTTCGAGCCGCACGGCGTCGGCGTCGCCCAGATCCTGATGACCCGCGACGACACCGAGACCCGCCGCCGCTGGCTGAACGCCCGCGCCACGGTCGAGACCCTGCTGTCGCTGGGCGTGGTTCCCGTCGTCAACGAGAACGACACGGTGGCCACCGAAGAGATCCGCTACGGCGACAACGATCGCCTGGCCGCCCGCGTCGGCCAGCTGGCGGGCGCCGACCTTCTGGTGCTGCTGTCGGACATCGACGGGCTCTACACCGCCGACCCGCGCCGCGACCCGGCCGCCACCCACATTCCGCGCGTCTCGGAGATCACGCCGGCGATCGCCGCCATGGCCGAGGGCGCCAACGCCGCCGCCGGGGTGGGCACCGGCGGCATGGCCACCAAGATCGCCGCCGCCCGCATCGCCCGTGCGGCGGGCTGCGCCACCCTGATCACCCTGGGCTCGCGCCCGCGTCCGCTGGCCGCCATCGAGGAGGGCGCGCCCGCGACCCTGATCGAGGCCGCCGCCTCGCCCGCCGCCGCCTACAAGGCCTGGATCGCCGGCTCGCTGGCCCCGCAGGGCTGGGTGACGGTCGACGCCGGCGCCGCAGCCGCCCTGAAGACCGGCAAGAGCCTGCTGGCCGCCGGGGTCCGCGCCGTCGAGGGCCCGTTCGAAAAGGGCGACGCCGTGCGCGTCCGCGACGAGACCGGCCACGAGGTCGCCCGCGGCCTGGTGCGCTACGACAGCGCCGACGCCTTGCGGATCGCCGGCCTGCGCAGCGACGCCATCGAAGCCGAACTGGGCTTCACCGAAGGCCCGATGATCCACGCCGACGACCTGGCGGTGGGGGGGTAACCCCCTCAGTCGGCGAGCCAAAGATCCTCCCCCTCTGGGGGAGATGGCCCGGAGGGCCGGAGGGGGTCTCCCCTCACTTCAGGAACCCCTCCACCGCCTTGGCGAACGCTTCGGGCTGGTCGGCCATGATGAAGTGGCGGCTGCCTTCGACGCGGACCAGCTTCACGCCCGGCAGAGCGTCGTACTCGCGCATCCACAGCGCCCCGACCACGGCCGGCGGCAGGGCGCCCTCGGCGTCGGCGGCGTAGAGCGCGGTGACCGGAACCTTCATCGCCGCCAGGCCCGGACGGGCGTCCAGCGTCATCACCTCGAAGATCGCCTTGGCCACCGCCTGCCGATCCGAGGCCAGCGACCAGGCGACGATGGCCTCCTGCATGGCGGGGGTGCGCGACAGGCCCTTGGCGGCGGCCGCCTGCTGGGCGGCGAAGGCCTCGGGGCTGGCCGAGAGGACCCCCGCCGCCATGCGGTCGGCGAAGGGCCTGGCGCTGGCCGGCGTGGCCGTCGGGCCGAACATGGCGCTGTAGAACGGCAGGGCGTCGACCGTCATCACCCGGCCGACCAGCTGCGGATTGCGCTGGGCCAGCAGCAGGGCCGACAATCCGCCCATCGAGTGGCCGATCACCGCCGGCCGCGCCAGACCGGCCGAGCGGACATAGGCCGCCAGGGCCTCGACCGCCGGGTCGACGAACGGGCCCTCGCCGCCGGTCCAAGACTGGCCCGCGAAGCCCGACAGCTGCACCAGGTGCACGCGGTGCGTGGCCTTCAGCCGGTCGGCCAGCGGCCGGAACACCTCGCGCGAGGAGGCCAGGCCCGGAACCAGGATCACGTCGGGTCCCTGCCCGACCACCTCGACCGACAGCCGCTCGCTCGTGAAGGCCGGTTCGGCCCGGGCGACGGAAATGGCGATCCCGAGGCCCAGCAGGGCGGCCAGGACGATGATGCAGGCGCGCGCGACCGCGCGACCGCCGAGAAAGGCGAGCGACATGGACTGGGTCTCCTATGTATCTGGAAACGTCCTCAGCGGACGTGCGGGTTCTCGAAGATCTCTTCGATCGGCCGCTCGAAGATGGCGGCGATGCGGTAGGCCAGATCGAGCGACGGATCGTGCTTCTCGGTCTCCAGGGCGTTGACCGCCTGGCGCGAGACGCTGAGCGCCTGGCCGAGCTGCTCCTGGGTCCAGCCGCGCTCGACGCGCAGCAGCTTCAGGCGGTTTTTCATCGCGTGCTCCGGATGAACGGCGAGACGACGCCGAACACCGCCCAGAACAGCGGGTAGATCAGCCAGCCCGGCAGGTGCGGCGCATGGGCGTAGCTCTCGCCGAAGCCCCACACCGAGAACAGCGCCATGGCCACGCCCGAAGCGACGATGAACTGGCGGGCGACCAGGGCGCGGACGAACTCGTCGGACTCGGCCATCAGGGCCAGGGTGGCCCAGATCTGGCCGACCACCGGCGCCGAAACCACCAGGGCCAGCGCCCAGGCCGCCACCGGCGTCCTGATGTCGTCGAACGCCCCGAAGATCGCGCCCATGTTGACCAGCACATAGGGGATCATGAACGCCATGGTGCGGATCACGTAGCGCCGATGCGCCGAGCTGTGGAACTTGCCGATGGCCAGCATGGCTGCCTCCCGTTGATGTAAGGCAAACCTGACAGCATCAAAATGTAATGTCAACCTGACATTATGTCAGGAAATCATGACTTCATGTCAGGCCGCACTGACATCATGGCGCGGCGATCGCCGCGGTCATCGCCGGCCCATAGGCCGGCTCCAGGTAGAAGCGCGAGTGCTTGCCCTGAGCCAGCGGCACGAAGGTCACCGCCCTGCCCTGCGCCTCCAGGCGCGCGGCCAGACGGCGCGAGGCCTTGAACGGAATGGTCTCGTCCTGGCGCGAGGCGGCGACGACAATCCTGCCCGGATAGGCCTTCAGCAGTTCGGGGGCCTTGTAGTTCATGGCGCCCGGATCGATCCGCAGCCGCACCAGCGGCCGCGCCGCCCCGGCCATGGCGTCGGCGATGTCCTCGATCGAGGCGAAGCTGCCCTCCATCACCAGGCTGGACGCGACCTTGGTCTCGGCGGCCAGGGCCGCGCAGTAGGTCCCGCCCAGCGAGTGGCCCCAGAAGATCACCCCGCCGGTCCGCTGCGCCGCCAGGGCTTCGATCTTGCGAGCCAGGGGCGCGCGGGCGGCCTCGAAGGCCTGGCGCGTCGGCGCGCCGGTCGACTGGCCCCGGCCCGGATAGTCGAACATCAGGACGTCGCCGAACCGCCCCAGCACCGCGCCGCGCGAGGCCCCGCCGGCGCTTTCCCGGAACATGTTGCCGCCGCAGAACACCACCAGCGGCCGGGCGGGGTCGGCCTGGGCCAAGACGTAGTGGATCTCGCCCGAGGCGAAGGGGACCGTGCCGGCGGCCACCTGCGCGCCGGGAATGGCCGCCGCCGACAGCGGCGCCCCGGCCGGCTGGGCGCCGTCGAAGGGCGGGACGACGTCCCTCTGGCCGATGTTCACCGTGATGCAGGCGCTCAGCGACAGGGCCAAGACGGGGGCCAACAGGGACAGGGTGCGACGGATCACCGGCGATCTCCTAGGAAGCCGCGGACCGCTCCGGCCAAGCTTCTCCGCCATTCAACCCGAAGACGAACGCCGCACAAGGCCTGCACCCGCGCTGACAGGCTTTCTCGGCGCTCCGCCAGCAATTGGCCATTTCCCCGAGCCCCCAAAGAGCCTAGGTAAGCCTCAATCTGAGCATATCCGGGGACGGACGAGCCATGGACGACGCGGCCGGAGGCCTGCAGGCGACGATGAGGGCGATGGGCCAGGCGGCCCGCGAAGGCGCGCGCGCGCTCCGCCTCGCCACGCCAGCCCAGCGCACCGCCGCCCTCGTCGCCATCGCCGCCGCCATCCGCGCCGAGGCCCCGGCCATCCTGGCCGCCAACGCCCGCGACCTGGAGAAGGCCGGCGCCAATGGCCTGACCCCGCCGATGATCGAGCGGCTGATGCTGAACGAGGCGCGCCTGGAAGGCGTGGCCGCCGGCGTCGAGGCCGTGGCCGCCATTCCCGACCCGCTGGGCGTGGAGACCGCCCGCTGGCAGCGCCCCAACGGCCTGGACATCGCCCGCGTGCGCACGCCGATCGGCGTCATCGCCATGATCTACGAAAGCCGTCCCAACGTGACGGCCGACGCCGCGGCCCTGACCCTGCGCTCGGGCAACGCCGTGATCCTGCGCGGCGGTTCGGAGTGCATCGAGTCCAACCTCGCCATCCACGCCGCCGTGCTCAAGGGCCTGGCCGCCGCCGGCCTGCCGGCCAACGTGGTGCAGATGGTCAGGACCACCGACCGCGCCGCCGTCGGCGCCATCCTGTCGGGCCTGGATCGGTCGATCGACCTGATTATCCCGCGCGGCGGCAAGAGCCTGGTCGCCCGCGTCCAGGCCGAGGCCCGCGCCCCGGTGCTGGGCCATCTGGAAGGCCTCAACCACGTCTTCGTGCACGAAGCCGCCGACCTGAAGAAGGCCGCCGACATCGTGCTGAACGCCAAGATGCGCCGCGTGTCGGTGTGCGGCTCGGCCGAGACCCTGCTGATCGACAGCGCCGCGGCCGGCAAGCTTTTGCCCCCGATCGCCGACGTGCTGATCAAGGCCGGCTGCGAGATCCGCGGCGACGCGGCCGCCCGCGCCATCGAGCCCGAACTGAAGGCCGCTGCGGTCGAGGACTGGACCACCGAGTACCTGGCGCCGATCATCGCCGTGGCCGTGGTCGACGGCGTCGACGGCGCGGCCCGGCACATCGCCACCTACGGCTCGGGCCACACCGACGCGATCGTCACCGAAGACACGGCCGCGGCCGAGCGTTTCATCGGCCAGGTCGACAGCGCCATCGTGCTGGTCAACGCCTCCACCCAGTTCGCCGATGGCGGCGAGTTCGGCTTCGGGGCCGAAATCGGCATCGCCACCGACAAGCTTCACGCCCGCGGCCCGGTCGGGGCCGAGCAACTGACGACGTTCAAGTATGTGGTTCGCGGGACCGGCCAGACTCGTCCCTGAAGCCGGCCGCCCCAGCGCCCATCGCCTCGGCTTCCATCTGGAGCCGGGCATGCGCGTCGGGCTGTTCGGCGGCAGCTTCAACCCTGCGCACGAGGGCCATGCCCACGTGGCCGAGACCGCCTTGCATCGCCTGAACCTGGACAAGGTGATCTGGCTCGTCTCGCCGCAGAACCCGCTGAAGTCTTCGCGCGAAACCAGGCCCCTGCCCGAGCGCATGGACGAGGCCCGACGCTGGGCGCGCGGCTCGAGCATGATCGTCTCCGACGCCGAGACGCGACTGGGCTCGCAATACACCATCGACACCCTGCGGGTGCTGAAGGCCCGCTTCCCGGGCGTGAAGTTCGTCTGGGTGATGGGCGCCGACAGCCTGGCCACCTTCCACCGCTGGCGCGGCTGGACCCAGATCATGCGCGAGGTCCCGGTCGCCGTGGTCTCGCGTCCCTGGGCGGCGCTCAAGGCGCGAAGCTCGCCGGCCGCCCGCCGCTTCGCCTTCGCCCGCCGCCCGGCCAGCGCCGCGGCGACCATCGCCGACGCCGAGGTTCCGGCCTGGGTCTATCTGACCGGCCCGCTGAACTTCGCCTCGTCCACGGCCCTGCGGGCGCGCCAGACCAAGGGCTGACGCCTCAGGCCGCCGCCGCGGCCGAGGGCAGCCGCTTGAGCAGGTGGTCGACGACCAACCGCGCCTCGGTCTCGTCCAGCGCCGCCGCCGCGTAGACGGTGCGGGCGCCGTAGCCGAACATGATCGCCCCTACCGACTTGACCGTGAACGGGCCTTGGACGCGGAAGCGTATCAACATCGGGTCCTGCAACGCTGGGCGCAGGTCTCGCACCAGGGCGCCCTGATAGAGCTTCCGGCGTGACCAGGGCCCGCAACGCATGACGACCTCCAGGTCGCCCTGCACGACCCGCAGGGTCTCCACTCCGCCGATCATCCAGGCGATGGCGGTGGCCGCGTACACCCAGCCGGCGGCCCAGAAACAGAGCCAGACGGCGATGAACAACGTAAAATCCGCCAGCAACTGGCCCATCACGACGATCCCGCCGATGGTCCAGAACGTCAGCCATACGGGCAGGAAAAGCATCGCGAAGGTCCTACGCACCGCCCGGATGCGGACGGTCTGACCGTCGTCCCGGTCGATCTCGAACCTGGCCTTGCCCGCGGCTTCGTACTTCATCAATGCACCCTTGATCCCCGCGCAAGCTCTACCGCACCGCGAGCCGCGACGCCAGGAATCCCCGTCCGAAGGCCCTGCGACCACGATCCCCCTCACGTTTCGAGTCTTTCCGTGCTATGAGGGGCTTTGCGCGAAGCCAATAAGGAGCATTCCGCTGCGTAGCGACCCCGCGCCGACGGCGCACGAGGGACCGGCTGGTGCCGAATCCTCGACTGAAAATCCGACGCTCAGTACGGACCTGAACATCAAGGCGCTGGAGCGCCTGATCCTGGACCGCCTCGACGACGACAAGGCCCAGGACATCGTCCACATCGACCTTACGGACAAGAGCTCCGTGGCCGACAGCCTGATCGTGGCGTCGGGCCGCTCGCATCGTCACGTCGGCGCTCTCGCCGACCACGTGCTGCGCGCGCTGAAGGACCATGGCCTGGGCAAGGCCCGGGTCGAAGGCCTGCCGCACTGCGACTGGGTGCTGATCGACGCCGGCGACGTCGTCGTCCACCTGTTCCGCCCCGAAGTGCGCAGCTTCTACAACATCGAGAAGATCTGGGCCGTCGACGCGCCGCACCGCATGCCGGCCGCCTCGTCGAACTGATCTCCTCCGGGCAGGCCCCGCTCCTGAGCATCGCTCGGAGCGGGGTTCTCCGCCCTGCTCTCCCAAAATGAAGATCACCATCCTCACAGTCGGGAAGCTCGGCCGCATGGTCGAGGCGCAGCTGGCGCTGGACTACGCGTCCCGCGCCACCGCGTCGGGCCGCGCCCTGGCGCTGGGCCCCGTCGAGATCCTCGAGGTCGAAGCCCGCAAGCCGGGCAAGGCCGCCGAGGCCGAGGTGCTGCGCCCGCACCTGGAAGGCGCCTACGTCGTCGCCTGCGACGAGCATGGCAAGGTCCACACCTCGCGCGCCTTCGCCGGCCGCCTGGAGCGCCTGCGCGACGACGGCCAGCGCCGGATCGTGTTCCTGATCGGCGGCGCCGACGGGCTGGATCCGTCGATCCTGGCGCAGGCCAACGAACTGCTGGCCTTCGGGCCCCAGACCTGGCCCCACGCCCTGGCCCGCGCCATGCTGGCCGAACAGATCTACCGCGCCGTCACCATCCTGTCGGGCTCGCCCTATCACCGCGATTGAGCCCTGCGTCCTTCGAGGCCCGCTGCGCGGGCGCCTCAGGATGAGGACGTCAGTGCAAAACCTTCCTCATCCTGAGGTGCGAGGCGCAGCCGAGCCTCGAAGGACGCACCGAGCGCCCCCTTTGAAACCGCCGCACCCTCAGGCAGATAGGGACGCAATGCCCCGCCGCTTCGCGATCGCCGCCGTCAGCGCCTGCGCCCTGCTCCTCGCCGGAGCCGGGGCCGTCGTCGCGCAGCAGATCGGCGACCAGCGCACCCGCGACCTGCAGCAGGCGGCCGACACCCGCCGCGAGATCGAGGACCTGCGGGCCGAGCTTTCCCGGCTGAACCAGCAGCAGCTCTCGGCCGGCGCCGATGTCGACGTCAAGCGCGCCCGGCTGGAAACCCTGCACCGACGAGAGTCTGCGCTGATCGGCGAGCTGGGCCGCGACCGGGGCCAGCTGGCCCGGCTGCTCAGCGCCCTGCAGCTTTTCCGCCGCAACCCGCCGCCAGCCCTGCTGGTCAATCCCGGCGACGCCCGCGACGCGGTGCGCGCGGCGATCCTGATCCGCGCCATGACCCCCGACCTGCAGGCCCGCGCCGACGCCTACGCCCGCCAGGCCCGCGCCGTCGGGGCCCTGCGCCGCGAGGCCGCCGCCGCCTCCGAGCAGCTGTTCACCGCCGAGAGCGCCATGGCCGACCGCCGGGGCGAGCTGGAGCGGATGATCGTCGAGAAGACCCAGCTGGAGCGCGCCTACGCCCAGGACGCCATCGCCGCCGACCAGGAACGCCAGACCCTGGGCGCGCTGACCGACGGCCTGTCGACCGGATCGGCCACCGGCCCGCTGACGCTGCGGGCTCCGGCCCCCGGCGAGGTGGTGCGCCGCTGGGGCGACGCCCAGCCCGTCGGCGGCAAGGCCGAGGGCCTGTCGATCCGCACCGCCAAGGGCCAGGCCGTCGGCAGCCCCGCCGCCGGCGTGGTCGAGTACGCCGGCCCGCTGAACGGCTGGGACATGGTGGTGATCGTCCGCGCCCAGGGCGCCTATCATCTGGTCATGGCGGGCCTGGCCGACGTTTCGGTGGCGCCCGGACAATCGGTCGCAGCCGGCGCCGCCCTCGGACGCATGACGGACCGTGGACCTTTGGAGCCGGAGCTCTATCTTGAGGTGCGTGAGAACGGGGTTCCGGCCGACCCGGGACGCTGGCTCAAGCAAGAGTCGCGGTAGACGACTTTTTCAGCAATGATGGGCGTTCATCATGACGCGCGGCCTGCGTCGGGGATGGACGGGGCCGGACTATCGAACGCGGCGTTCACGCCGCTCTTGAGTATCGGACGCGGCGCCCGCGCCGCAAGGGAGCCTTTCAGGCCTTATGCGCAAGTACCTGCTCATCGGTGTTTCGGCCTTTGTCCTCGGCGCGGGGACCATGGCCTATGTCAGCCCGATCGCCCAAGCGACCATCCCCTCGCAGAAAGCCAAGACCTACAAGCTGCTCGAACTGTTCGGCGACGTGCTCGCCACCGTCGAGGACCAGTACGTCACCGAAGTCGACGACAAGAAGCTGATCGAGGCCGCACTTGACGGCATGCTGACCAGCCTCGACCCGCACTCGGGCTACCTGTCGCCCGACAGCTTCGAGGACATGCAGGACACCACGCGCGGCGAGTACGGCGGCCTCGGCATCGAGGTCACCAGCGAGGAAGGCGTGGTCAAGGTCATCTCGCCGATGGACGGCACGCCCGCCGATCGCGCGGGGATCCAGGCCGGTGACTACATCACGGCCGTCAACGGCCAGTCGGTTCTGGGCCTGACGGTCAACGAGGCCGTCAAGCAGATGCGCGGCCCGGCCGGCGAGACGGTGACCATCACCATCGCCCGCGAGAAGACCGACCCGTTCGACGTCAAGCTGGTGCGCGAGGTCATCAAGCCC
Source organism: Caulobacter sp. 10L414 (assembly GCF_056395525.1). Taxonomy (NCBI): domain Bacteria; kingdom Pseudomonadati; phylum Pseudomonadota; class Alphaproteobacteria; order Caulobacterales; family Caulobacteraceae; genus Caulobacter; species Caulobacter sp. 10L414. Next base: position 22,157 of record NZ_JBFTJR010000049.1, on the reverse strand, counting down.
AAGGCCGCCATCGCCCGCATGGAAGGCGACTACGGCTACGTGCGCCTGCCCGGCTTCAACGAGAAGTCGACCGACGCCCTGTCGGCCTCGATCAAGGACCTGCAGGCCAAGAACCCCAAGATGAAGGGCTTGGTCTTCGACCTGCGCAACAATCCGGGCGGCCTGCTCGACCAGGCGCGCGGCGTGGCCGACCTGTTCCTGGAAGGCGGCGAGGTCGTCAGCCAGCGCGGCCGCAATCCGCGCGACATCCAGCGCCTGAACGCCACCCCGGGCGACATCCTGAACGGCCTGCCGATGGTGGTGCTGATCAACCAGGGCTCCGCGTCCGCCGCTGAAATCGTCGCCGGCGCCCTGCAGGACCGCCACCGCGCCGAGCTCGTCGGCATCACCAGCTTCGGCAAGGGCTCGGTCCAGACCGTGATCCCGCTGCGCGGCGGCGCCGACGGCGCCCTGAAGCTGACCACGGCCCGCTATTTCACCCCGTCGGGCCGCTCGATCCAGAAGACCGGCATCGAGCCCGACCTCGAAGTGGCCCAGACCAAGGACCAGGCCCAGGACATCGCCAACCGCGTGTGGTTCAGCGAGGCCAGCTTCAAGAACGCGCTCAACGCCGACGAGGGCAAGACCCGCAAGGGCGCCCACGTGCCGGCCGAAGCGCCGCCGGCCGGCTTCGACGAGAAGAAGGACGACTTCCAGCTGTCGCGCGCCCTGGCCGTGCTGAAGGCCGGCTCGGTCGAGGCGGTGCCGAAGCTGCCCAAGCCGCAGCCGAAGATCGCCGAGGTCACCGCCAAGGCCGCGGCCGCCGGCGGCAAGCCTCCGGTCGAGAAGAAGTAAGGGCTTTCGAGCCCGCGAGAACGAGCCGCCCGTCGAAAGATGGGCGGCTTTTTCTTTGGGACCTCTCCCGCTTCCTTAAAACCTCTCCCAAAGGGAGAGGAAGGGGCCCATGCGCAGCATGGGAGGGTGAGGGGTTTAAGCCTATCCAGATGAGGCTGGGTCGAAGAGTGATGGGGCCGCAGGCGGTCTAGCCCCTCACCCTCCCACGCCTCCGGCGCGGGCCCCTCCCTCTCCCTATGGGAGAGGTTTTCGTCAGGCCATCCCCATCGCAACGGCGGCGAGGATCACCCCAGCCAACCCTACGGCCAATCCCGCCCCGGCCCGCAGCACGGCGGCCAGGCACACGGCGCGGTCTTCGGCGCGCGAGGGATCGGAGAAGCGGGCGAACTCGGTCAGGCTCATGGCGAGGTCTCCTCACGAGAAGCTTGCGCCCGAGGATCGGCCGGCGGGAAGGTCTCGCCATCGCTTTTGCGCTCAACCTCGCCTGTCGGTCATTTCCGCGCCGCGCTTCGCTGAGAAAAGCAGCGATCCGCCATTTCGCCGCAGGTTTGGGCGAACCCTGTTAACCATATCTTGGAAGCTTGCCCGCTAAGCCCATCCCATGGCCGCCGTGTTCTCCCGCAAGCCCGCCTACACCGCCGCCGCGCCCGAACCCGCCGACGGCGGCGACCTGCGCGCGCGCCTGATGGCGGCCGCGGCCAATCCCTATATCGGCGCCAGCGGCGCGGCCTTCCTGTTCCTGCTGAGCCTGGCCGTGCTGGTGCTGGTCACCGGCGACCCCAAGGCCGGCGCCCCGGTCATCCGCCTGTCGCTGTCGGAGATCGGCGCCACCAAGGGCGCGCCGGACGGCTGGCGCGAAGCGCTTTCGACCGAAGGCGCCGAGGAAGCCCCGCTGCTGCCCGGCCAGATGGACCTGTCGGCCCAGCCCTTCGCCCGTCACGCCCAGGCCGACGCCGCGCCCGAAGACTTCACGGACCTGGCCGCCGCGCCCGCCCCGTCGGGCGGCGCCCTGGTCCAGGCCCCGCTGCCCGGCCTGTCGGTTCCCGGCCCTGGCGGCGGCCCTCTGCCGGTGATCGCGCCTGACGGCCGCACGGTCGCCGAAGCCTATGCCCGCCCGTTCACGCCCGACGGCCGCCCGCGCGTGGCCCTGGTGATCGGGGGCCTCGGCCTCAACGCCCAGACCACCCGCGCCGCCATCGAGACCCTGCCGCCCGAGATCACCCTGTCGTTCGCCCCCTATGCCGAAGGGCTGCAGGGCTGGATCGACCTGGCCCGCTCGCACGGGCACGAGGTGCTGCTCGAGACGCCGATGGAGCCCAACGACTATCCGGCCAACGATCCGGGCCCCTACACCCTGATCGCCGCCAACCGCCCCGACGAGACCGTGCGCAAGCTGGAATGGCTGATGTCGCGCGCCACCGGCTATTTCGGCCTGACCAACTATCTGGGCTCGAAGTTCCTGGATTCCGACCCGGCCATGGCCACCTTCACCACGGCGCTGAAGGCCCGGGGCCTGGCCTTCGTCGACGACGGCGCGGCCGCCCGTCGCGGCGGCCCTATCCCGCGCGCCTCGGCCGAACGCGGCATCGACGACGACCTGTCGGCCGAGGCCATCGAGGGCCAGCTGCGGGCCCTGGAATCGGGCGCCAGCGCCCGCGGCCAGTCGCTGGGCGTGGGCTTCGCCTATCCGGTGACGATCAGCCAGGTGCGCAACTGGGCCGGCGGCCTCAATGCGCGGGGCGTGCAACTGGCGCCGGCTTCGGCTATCGCCAAGCGATGACCGCCCAGATCGACCTTTCGCTCTACCGCCCCAATGTGGGCGTCGCCCTCTTCCATCCCACCGACGGCCGCGTCTGGCTGGGCATGCGCCACAAGCAGGAGCCGCCCTATAACTGGCAGCTGCCGCAGGGCGGCGTCGACGAGGGCGAGGACCTGGAAACCGCCGCCCGCCGCGAGCTCTACGAAGAGACCGGCGTGAAGTCCGCCCAGCTGCTGGGCCGCACCGAAGGCTGGCTGACCTACGACTATCCGCCCGAGTTCATGGGGACCAAGCGCGCGCGCGGGTACCTTGGCCAGAAGCAGGTGTGGTTCGCCTTCCGCTTCACCGGCGACGAGGGCGAGATCGACCTGGCGGCGCATGGCGACGTCGAGTTCGACGCCTGGCGCTGGGGCGCTCTCGACGAAACGCCCGAACTAATCGTACCCTTCAAACGCGGCGTCTACGAACGAATGGTCGCCGCTTTCTCGGGGTTCGCGCGCATCGCCTGACACCGAAGGCTCAGCGCGCCGGCCCTTTGTAGCGTGATAGCCGAAAGTGTGAGCGGTTTCGGCGGCTGTCGCGCGTTAGACCTGAAGAGGTTCGGAGGCGCGGGCTTGAGCAGAACCATCCTGATGATCCACGGCTACGGCATGACCGGCGACAGCTGGGCGCCGGTGGCCGAGACCTTCCGCAAGGCGGGCTACGCGGTCGAAACACCGACCATCCGGCCCGCCCTGCGCACGGCGGGGCCGCCCTCGCCCGACCTGGCCGGCCTGTCCCTGGCCGACTATGTCGCCGAGCTGAGCGCCGCGGCCGCCGTGACCGCCGCCCGCGACGGGGTGAAGCCGATCGTCTTCGGCCACTCGATGGGCGGGCTGATCGCCCAGAAGCTGGCCGAAAGCGGCTTGGCCTCGGGCATCGTGCTGTTCGCGCCGGCCTCGCCGGCCGACGCGCGCGGCAAGCCCAAGCTGTCGCCGATCATCACCTTCCTGAACGCCGTGCTGACCCAGGGCGGCGCGCCCAAGCCGGTGAAGATGTGGAAGACCGGCTTCAAGTTCGGCGTCGTCAACGCCGTGCCGACCGCCCGCCACGACGCCCTCTACGCCACGGCCGTCTACGACTCGGGCCGGGTGCTGCAGGACCTGGCCTATCCCGACCGCGATCCCTCGCGCACCGTGCATGTCGACGCCGCCAAGGTGACCGTGCCGGTGCTGGTGCTGGCCGGCGCGCGCGACCGCACCACGCCCGTCGAGGACGTCCGCCTGGTCGGCCGCAAGTACGCCGGGGCCGACTATCGCGAGTATCCCGACCACGCCCACTGGCTGATCGACGAGCCGGGCAGCGAGGCCCTGCTGGGCGCGGTGCAGTCCTGGCTGTCGGAAAAGGGCCTGGGCCCGGCCTCGGCCGCCCCGCCCAAGGCCAAGCCCGAACCCGCCCCGGCTCCGGTCGCCGCAGCGCCCGAACCGGCGGCCGCGCCGGCCGTGGAGCCGGCGCCCAAGCCTCGCGCCCCCACCAAGGCCAAGACGCCGAGCAAGGCCAAGGCCGTCGTCGCCGAACCGGCCGCCAAGCCGGCGGCGAAGGCCGCGCCCAAGCCGAAGGCTCCTGCCAAGGCGGCGCCCGCCAAGGCCAAGGCGGCGCCTCCCGCGGAAGCCCCGCCCGCCCCGGCCGCCAAACCGGCCAAGACCCCCGCCAAGGCCGCTCCAAAGGCCAAGGCGGTCGCAAAGCCCGCGCCCGCGCCGGAACCGGCCAAGACCGCTGCGAAGGCTCCGGCGAAGCCCCCCGCGAAAGCCAAGGCGGCGCCCGAGGCCGCCCCTGCGGCCAAGCCCCCGAAGGCCAAGGCCGCGCCCGCCAAGCCGGCGACGGAAGCCAATGCCCCGGCCGCCAAGGCGCCCGCCAAGCCCAAGGCCGCCGCCAAGCCCGCGTCCAAACCCAAGCCTGCGACAACGACGCCCGCCAAAACTTCGCCACGCGGCAAGAAGAGCGTGTAGGCTCCATTGAAACGCTCGTATCAGTCACACGGGCGGAGTTGACCTAAGAGGCGGGCGTGAAGGCTCCGGTGATCATGGTCCACGGCGCCTTCTGCGGCGGCTGGACGTTCGACAGTTTCCGAGAGCCGTTCGAGGCCGCCGGTCATAAGGTGCTCACGCCCGACCTGCCGGGGCGCGGCCCCKGCGGCTCGGTCGTCGGCCTGTCGATGAGCGACTACGCCCGCGAGATCGCCCGCCTGATCCGCACGTGCGAGCGGCCGCCGATCCTGATCGGCCACTCCATGGGCGGACTGGTGGCCCAGCTGGCCGCCGGCCGCGCGCCGGTGGAGCGCCTGATCCTGCTGGCCCCCTCCCCGCCCTGGGGCGTGCATGGCGCGAGCCTGGAAGAAGCGGTCTCGGCCGTCAGCCTCTATGCGCTGGGCCCCTACTGGCTGCAGGCCATCGCGCCCGACTACGGCGTCGTGCGCCGCTACAGCCTCGACCGCCTGCCGCGCGAAAAGCGCCGGGCGCTCTATGCCCGCATGACCTCCGAAAGCGGCCGGGCGCTGTGGGAGACGCTCAACTGGTGGCTGGACCCGTTCATGACCACCAGCCCCGGCCCGGTGAAGGCCCCGGTGCTGGCCATCGCCGGCGGCCAGGACGTCGTTCATCCGCCCGCCACCGTCCGCCAGACCGCCGCCCGCCTGGGCGGGGCGTTCCACGAGTTCCCCGAGATGAGCCACTGGCTGCCCGGCGAGCCGGGCTGGGAGGCCGTCGCGGCGCTGTGCCTGGACTTCATCGCCGCGGAGGATCGGGCGGCGGCTTGATCCACAAGGAACCTCCCCCTCTGGGGGAGGCGATCGCGCAGCGATCGGTGGGGGGCGTGTCGCAAGACTGATCCGCCGCCGCGAGAGCTGAAAACGTCCCCCCTCCGGCCTTCGGCCGCCTCCCCCAGAGGGGGAGGTTCCAAAGAAAAAGGCGCGGAGGTCACCCTCCGCGCCTTTCGCGTTTCAGCTCGACGAGCCGCTGACCATCACTGGGTGGTGTAGAGGATCTGGGCTTGTTCGAAGTTCTTGCCGACCGAGCTGTCGTCCAGCTTCTTGACGCGGACGTAGACCAGACCGGCCTTGCCGCCGGCGGCGTTGTTGTCCCAGGTCACGGTCAGGCGCTTGACGTCGGTGACCAGCTGGTCGTTGCGGATCAGCTTCAGCTGCGGGCTGTTCTCCCAGGTCGCCCAGTCGTGCAGGGCGGTGGCCAGGTGCTGGGCCTGGTCCGGGCCCTGGGCGTGCTGGACGTTCAGGGTGCAGACGTTCTTGTTCGAACCCGGGTTGTCGAGGACGATCTGGTAGGGCTTGCCCAGGTCCAGGGTCCACAGGTCCTTCTTCTTCTTGAAGCCCGCGGCCTTGGCCAGGGCGTTGAAGTCGCCGCCGACGACGGCCGGCTTGCAGATGGTGTCGAGGACGCTGAGGATCTTCACCGAGACCGGATCGGTCGGCGGCGGCGGACGCACCGCTTCCGGAGCGGCCGCGGCGGCGGCGGCTTCCGGGGTGCCGGCGGCGGGCGCCGGGACGACGGGCGCGGCTTGATCGGCAGGCGCGGCCTGATCAACGGGCGCGGCGGCCGGGGCGGGAGCCGGGGCGGCGGCGGGAGCGGGCTGCTCCTGGGCGACGGCGGTCGAAACGACGCCGAGGGCGATCAGGCTGGCGAGCGCAAGGCGCATAGGTCGGATATCCCCTAGAGACTTGGAGGTCGGCATTAAAACCGACAAGCGTTCCCTCGCAACCCTTATGGTGGCCGATTACGGCGGGGATGGGGTCACAAACGTAATTTTTTCGATCGAGAGCTTCGATCCTTCTCCCCCTGCGGGAGAAGGTGGCGGCCGAAGGCCGTCGGATGAGGGGTCCAAAGGCTTGTCCGGAGAGGTCTGAGAGACCCCTCACCCGACCTTGCTTGGCAAGGCCACCCTCTCCCACAAGGGGAGAGGGAACAAAAGAAAACGCCCCCACCCTTTCGGATGGAGGCGCTCTCAAGTCTTCCGAGAGAAGCGGCTCTTACGAGGCCACTTCCACGGCGTGTTCGGCCAGGATCGTGAAGCCGTCGGGACCGACGTCCGCGAAGCCGCCCTGGATGTCGAACAGCTTGACGGTCGAGCCGTCGCGCACCGTCACCCGGCCCTCGCGCAGCGTGGTCATGAACGGGGCGTGGTTCGGCAGGACGCCGAAATCGCCTTCCGCGCCCGGCGCGTCGACCTGGTCGACATCGGCCGAGAACAGTTCGCGCTCAGGCGCGACGAGGGAGAAGTGCAGCTTGGCCATCAGTCGTAGGTCTCCACGGCGCCCAGGGCCGCTTCGATGTCTTCGTCGGTCTGGATCTCGGTGCCGCAGAACGGGCAGAAGCGGATGGTGGTCAGGACCGTGCCCGTCTCACCATCGGCTTCCCGCTGACCCAGGTTCAACAGGATCAGGCCGCTGTCGTGCTCGATGAGGGAGGCCTCGGCGTCCGAAGACACCGCGTCCTCCAGCTCCTCGCAGCAGAAGTGGCCGAGATCGCCGTCTTCCTCGTTCATCAGGCGTCCGCCGCCAGCTTTTCAGCCTTGGCGACGGCCTCCTCGATCGGGCCGACCATGTAGAAGGCGGCTTCCGGCAGGTGGTCGTACTCGCCGTCCACGATGCCCTTGAACGAGCGGATGGTGTCCTTCAGCTCGACGAAGGCGCCCGGGGTGTTGGTGAACTGCTCGGCGACGTGGAACGGCTGGCTCAGGAAGCGCGAGATCTTGCGAGCGCGCGAAACGATCAGCTTGTCCTCTTCCGACAGCTCGTCCATGCCGAGGATGGCGATGATGTCCTTCAGGGCCTTGTACTGCTGCAGGACTTCCTGGACGCGGCGAGCCACGGTGTAGTGCTCTTCGCCGATGACCAGCGGGTCCATGATCCGCGAGGTCGAGTCCAGCGGGTCGACGGCCGGGAAGATGGCCTGGGCGGCGATGTCGCGCGACAGAACGGTGGTGGCGTCCAGGTGGGCGAACGAAGCGGCCGGGGCCGGGTCGGTCAGGTCGTCGGCGGGAACGTAGATGGCCTGGACCGAGGTGATCGAACCCTTGTTGGTCGAGGTGATGCGTTCCTGCAGGTTGCCCATCTCGGTGGCCAGGGTGGGCTGATAGCCCACGGCCGAGGGGATGCGGCCCAGCAGAGCCGACACTTCGGCGCCGGCTTGGGTGAAGCGGAAGATGTTGTCGACGAACAGCAGCACGTCCTTGCCTTCTTCGTCACGGAAGTATTCCGCGATCGACAGGCCGGTCAGGGCGACGCGGGCGCGGGCGCCCGGCGGTTCGTTCATCTGGCCGTAGACCAGGGCGCAGCGCGAGCCTTCGGTCGAGCCGTTGTTGGCCTTCGGGTCGACGTTGACGTTCGACTCGATCATCTCGTGATAGAGGTCGTTGCCTTCGCGGGTGCGTTCGCCCACGCCGGCCAGAACCGAGTAACCGCCGTAAGCCTTGGCGATGTTGTTGATCAGTTCCTGCATCGTCACGGTCTTGCCGACGCCGGCGCCGCCGAACAGGCCGATCTTGCCGCCCTTGGTGTAGGGGCACATCAGGTCGATGACCTTGATGCCCGTGACCAGCACTTCAGCGGTGTTGGTCTGCTCGGCGAAGGTCGGGGCGTCGCGGTGGATCGGGCGCGACAGGTCCGACTGGATCGGGCCCTGCTCGTCGATCGGCTCGCCGATGACGTTCATGATGCGGCCCAGCGTGCCCGGACCGACCGGAACGCGGATGGCTTCGCCGGTGTCGCGCACGGGCTGGCCGCGGACCAGACCTTCGGTGGCGTCCATGGCGATGGCGCGGACGGTGTTCTGGCCCAGGTGCTGGGCGACTTCGAACACCAGACGCTGGCCGGTGGCCTGGTTGGTGGTCTCGACGGCGTTCAGGATGGCCGGCAGGGCGCCGGTGAACTCGATGTCGACGACGGCGCCGATGATCTGCACCAGCTTGCCGGTGGCTTCGCCGGCGACGGGAGCAGCGGCCTTCGGAGCAGCGGCGGCCTTCGGGGCGGCCGGCTTCTTGGCGGCCGGAGCCTTGGGAGCAGCAGCAGCGGCCGGGGCGGCGGCGGCCTTCGTGGCGGCGGGCTTCTTGGCGGCGGCCGGCTTTTCAGCGGCGGCTTCGGGAGCCTTAGCAGGGGTCTTGGCCATGGCGTGCGGGTCTTTCGTGCGTCTCTGCGTGCGTTTTTGGCGTTAGGCTAGATCAGACGGCTTCGGCGCCGGAGATGATCTCGATCAGCTCCTTGGTGATCTGGGCCTGGCGGGAACGGTTGTACTCGAGGGTGTAGCGCTTGATCATGTCGCCCGCGTTCCGCGTGGCGTTGTCCATCGCCGTCATCTGGCTGGCGTAGAAGCCGGCCATGTTGTCGAGCAGCGCCGACAGGATCTGGACCGTCAGGTTGCGCGGCAGCAGGGTCTCGAGGATGGCCTCTTCCGAGGGCTCGTACTCGTAGACCGCGGCCGGACCGGACGCGGGCTCGCCGCCCTCGACCACGGCCGGGATCAGCTGCAGCGCGGTCGGGACCTGCTGCACCACCGACTTGAAGCGGCTGTAGAACAGGGTGACGACGTCGGTCTCACCGGCTTCGTAGAGCTTGGTGACGACGTCGGCGATCGGCTGGGCCACCGACAGCGTCAGCTGGCGGTAGGACGACAGGTCGAAGTTATCCACCACCTTGTCGCCGTACGGGCGCTTCAGCTGGGCGGTCACCTTCTTGCCGACGCAGACGATCTTCACGTCCTTGCCCTGGGCGATCAGCCCGTCGATGTGGGCGCGGGCCGCGCGCACGATCGACGAGGTGAAGCCGCCGGCGAGGCCGCGGTCGGCCGCGGCCACCACCACCAGGTGACGATCGTCCCGGCCGGTGCCGGCCAGCAGCGCCGGAGCGCCGTCGCCCGACACGCCGGTCGCGAGGTTGGCGATGACGCTGGCCAGACGCCGGGCGTACGGACGGGCGGCTTCCGCCGCGTCCTGGCTCCGGCGCAGCTTGGCAGCCGCCACCATCTGCATCGCCTTCGTGATCTTTTGCGTCGCTTTGACGCTCGAGATCCGATTGCGCATTTCCTTCAAGCTGGCCATTCGGCGCTACTCTCTCCGAGCGGTTCCGAGGGGGCTTAGGCGAAGGTCGACGAGAAGCTGTCGAGCGCGCTCTTCAGCGACGCTTCCAGGTCCTTGTCGAGGGCCTTCTTGGTGGCGATGCCGGTCAGCAGGTCCTGATGGGCGCTGTGCAGGCGGGCCAGGAACTCGGTCTCGAAGCGACGCACCGACGAGGTCGGGATCTTGTCGAGATAGCCGCGGGTGCCGGCGTAGATCACGCAGACCTGCTCTTCGACCGACAGCGGCGCGTATTGCGGCTGCTTCAGCAGCTCGGTCAGGCGCTCGCCGCGGGCCAGCAGCTTCTGGGTCGAAGCGTCCAGGTCCGAGCCGAACTTCGCGAAGGCGGCCATTTCGCGATACTGGGCGAGCTCGCCCTTAATCGCGCCAGCGACTTGCTTCATGGCCTTGATCTGGGCCGACGAACCGACGCGCGACACCGAGATGCCGACGTTCACGGCCGGGCGGATGCCCTGGTAGAACAGGTCGGTTTCCAGGAAGATTTGACCGTCGGTGATCGAGATCACGTTGGTCGGGATGTAGGCCGACACGTCGTTGGCCTGGGTTTCGATGATCGGCAGAGCCGTCAGCGAGCCCGAACCGTTGTCTTCGTTCAGCTTGGCGGCGCGTTCCAGCAGGCGCGAGTGCAGGTAGAACACGTCGCCCGGATAGGCTTCGCGGCCCGGCGGACGGCGCAGCAGCAGCGACATCTGGCGGTAGGCGACGGCCTGCTTGGAAAGGTCGTCATAGATGATCAGGCCGTGCAGGCCGTTGTCGCGGAACCACTCGCCCATGGCGCAGCCGGCGAACGGGGCCAGGTACTGCAGCGGGGCCGGCTCCGAGGCCGAGGCCACCACGACGATGGTGTATTCCAGGGCGCCTTGCTCTTCGAGCGTCTTGACGATCTGGGCGACGGTCGAACGCTTCTGGCCGATGGCGACGTAGACGCAGTAGAGCTTGGCGCTCTCGTCCTTGCCGGCGTTGGCGGCCTTCTGGTTCAGGATGGTGTCGACGGCGACGGCGGTCTTGCCGGTCTGACGGTCGCCGATGATCAGCTCGCGCTGGCCGCGGCCGACCGGGATCAGGGTGTCGATCGACTTCAGGCCGGTCTGCACGGGCTCGTGCACCGACTTGCGCGGGATGATGCCCGGGGCCTTCACGTCGACGCGGCGACGCTCGGTGTACTGGATCGGGCCCTTGCCGTCGATCGGCTCGCCCAGCGGGTTGACGACGCGGCCCAGCAGGCCCTTGCCGACCGGCACGTCGACGATCTCGCCGAGGCGGCGGACTTCGTCGCCTTCCTTGATCTCGGCGTCAGCGCCGAAGATCACGGCGCCGACGTTGTCGCGCTCGAGGTTCAGGGCCATGCCCTTCACGCCGGCCTTGGGGAACTCGACCATTTCACCGGCCTGGACGTTGTCCAGACCGTAGATGCGGGCGATGCCGTCACCCACCGACAGGACCTGACCGACGTCCGAGACGGCGGCTTCCTCGCCGAAGTTGGCGATCTGCGACTTGAGGATGGCCGAGATTTCGGCGGCGCGGATATCCATGGCTGGGTCGGGCTCTTTCTTGAGGCTCTCTGCGTACGTACGTTTTTGCGCGGTTATACGCTTAGGCGCGCTTGAGGGCGAATTTCAGGGAATCGAGCTTCGAACGAACCGAAGCGTCGAACAGTCGGGAACCGACGCGCACCTTGACGCCGCCCAGGATGGACGGGTCGACGCGGGTCGAGATTTCGGGGGTCTGGCCGAGCGCGCTCGACACGGCGGCCGTGACGGCCTTCAGCTGGGCGGCGCTCAGCGGGGCGGCCGAGGTGACCTCGGCGGCGACCACGCCGCGGTGCTTGGCCGACAGGGCCACGAAGGCGTTGATCGCGCCGACCAGTTCGACCGCGCGGCCGTTGGTGGCGATCAGGCCCAGGAACTTGGCGGTCAGCAGGTCGAAACCGGCCTTCACGGCGACGGCGGTCAGGCCCTTGGCCTTGTCCTCGGCCGAGAACGCGGGGGAATCCAGCAGGCGGCGCAGGTCGGCGCTATCGGCGATCATGCCCTTCAGCGATTTCAGGTCGCTTTCGACCTTCGCCAGGTTGCCGCCTTCGATCGTCAGTTCGAACAGGGACTGCGCATAACGCTGACCCGCATCCGTCGCCTTGGTTTCGTCCGCCACTTGTTCCGCCCGGTGTGCGTTGCAATCGCCGCGGAAGAGAAGCTCCCCCCTCTCCCCGGCTTAAAGACTTGATCGCGCTTGAGAAAAGCGCACGGGCGGCCCGCGCATTCACGCTGCCCTTCCCGAAGCCCGGCGCCTGATAACACGGGGTGTTCGCAGTCGCAACCAAGCCGAGGTGATCGTGTTCGGCCAAGTTCGCGAAAAAATGTGTTTATCCGTCAGACGTTGACGCGGCGGAACACGCCCGAGGCCGCTCCGGCCAGGGTCCCGTCGGCGGCGCGCGCCTCGGCCTGGGCGAACACCAGACTGCGAGTGGCCCGCTCGATCCAGCCGCGCGCCGAAAGGCCCGCGCCGCCCAGGCCTGCCCCATCCTGGCCCGCATAGTCGATCGTCACCGACACCGGCGCGGCGTCGACGCCGGCCGCCTGTCGCAGGGCGTCTTCGAGTTGGACGATCAGCGGCTGGGTCATGGCGACGATCTAATCCCTGCGCGGACAAAGACGAAAGACAGGACAAAGAAAAAGGGCGGCGGAAGCGATCCGCCGCCCCATCAGGCGAATGGTCGAGGAAACAGCCAGAGAGAAAGACGTCTCCGGGTACGCTTACGAATAGAGCGGGATCAGGCCGCCTTGGCCGAAGCGTTGCAGCGCTCCAGCTCTTCGGCCGCCAGGGCCTTGGCGTCGCCGCCGAAGGCCGAGACGCGGCCGGCTTCTTTCGCCAGCGCCTTGCACGAGGCGACGCTGAGAGCCCGCGAGGGCGCCGAGGTCGCCACGCAGGCGGCGTCCTCGCAGACGAAGACCGCGCCGCCGGCGACGATCTTGGTCTTGGCGGAGACGGGTTTTTCGAGGATGACCGCCAGACGGCCATCGGCCAGGGCGGGTGCGGCGACGAGCGCGGAAACGGACAGGGCGGCGACAGCCGCCAGGGCGCGGAGCTTCATGGGAAAAGCCCTCCAGCTTCGGGGATGATGGAAAGATCGATGATCGCGGCTTAAGCTGTACTGGCCGGTCGGTCTCGTGGGATGTGGACGCCAGTTATCCCCACCGGCGTCGCGAAACCGAACTAAGCACTGCTTAGATATCAGCGTTCAGAAATCGCGCAAGCCGATTTTCGTTCGCGTGCGCATATTTTTTCGAAACTGAGATTTTTGGGGCGTAGGGACGACCGAGAGGCCCCCGATATCCCGTCTTTCCCGCCCTCGTGGCGGGAAACCCTGGCTCCGCCCGCACGTGAAGCGCCAACGGCGTGCTCGGCGCGCCGCCCCTCCCGTCCTTGCGGCTGACAGAGGGGTTCCCGCCACAAGGGCGGGAATGACGGGCAGGGAAGTAAAGCGCGCTCGGCGCTCTACAGCCCCAGGATGGAGTCGATCCGGCTCTCGGCCTTGGCGTGGATGGCCCGGTCCTGGACCATGCCGTCCATGCGGGCGAAACGGCCGTCCTTGCCGGCCTGGCGGCGGATGCCGTCGGCGGTGACCACCACGGGCGGACGGCGGGCGTCGGTCAGGCCGCCCAGCAGGGCGGCGAACACCGCGCCAACGGCGGCGGCCAGCACCGGCCCGGCGAAGTCGATGGCGGTCTCGCCGAAGACGGCGTGCAGCTGGGTCAGCAGATGCTCGCGATTGACCTGCTCGGACAGGATCTGCAGCGACCAGGCGGCCACGCCCTGGATGACGGCGGCCAAGACCACGGCGATGACCACCCCCAGGAAGCGGGGGCGCCAGAAGAGCCCGAGCAGGGCTCCCACCAGGGCGAAGGCGACCATCAGGATCATGGCGGCGATCCTGCGCCCGTCTCCTCAAAAGGAAGTTAAGCCCCGGATGGACGCGAGTAAATCCGATACGCGGATGACGAGAGCCGGAGACGGGGCCATATAAATGCGATCGGCGGCCGCGAGCCGCCCCACGAGGGAGCCTTCATGTCGCAGCTGCGTTCGCCGGCCCGCCTGGCCCTTGCCTCCGCCGCCCTGGCCGTGACCCTGGCCGGCTGCGGGATCAACACCATCCCCACTCAGGACGAGAAGACCAAGGCCGCCTGGGCCGAGGTGCAGAACCAGTATCAGCGCCGGTCCGACCTGATCCCCAACCTGGTGGCCACCGTTAAGGGCTACGCCGCCCAGGAAAAGGACGTCCTGACCTCGGTCACGGCCGCCCGCGCCAGCGCCACCCAGGTCAAGGTCGACGCCTCGACCATCACCGACCCGGCCGCCTTCCAGAAGTACGCCGCCGCCCAGGACCAGCTGACCGGCGTGCTGGGCCGCCTGATGGTGATCCAGGAGCAGTATCCGGACCTGAAGTCGAACCAGAACTTCCTGGCCCTGCAGAGCCAGCTGGAAGGCACCGAGAACCGCATCACGATCGCGCGGCGCGACTACAACGAGACTGCGCGGGTCTACAACACGAGCCTGCGCACCTTCCCGACCATCCTCTGGGCCAAGACCGTCTATGGCGGGCAGAAGCCGGCCCAGCTGTTCGAGGCCTCGGCCGCGGCCCAGACCGCCCCGACCGTCAGCTTCGACGCCCCGGCCGCGCCCGCCGCCCCGGCCCAGCCGGCGCCGGCGCATTAGGGTGACGAACCTCGCCTCGGCCCAGTTCCTCCCCCGCATGCGGGGGAGGCGCTGGCTGGCCGCTCCCCTCGCCTTTCTCGTCGTCCTGTTTCTCGCCGCCGCCGCCTTCGCCGCCCCGACCTTTCCGCCGCTGAGCGGCCGGGTCGTCGACCAGGCCGGCATCCTGTCGCCGGCGGCCGAGCAGAAGCTGACCGACGAGCTGGCGACGCTGGAGAAGCAGACCGGCCGCCAGCTGGTGGTCGCCACCCTGTCCAGCCTGCAGGGCTACGAGATCGAGGACTACGGCTACCAGCTGGGCCGCGCCTGGGGGATCGGCGAGAAGGACAGGAACACCGGCGCCCTGCTGATCGTCGCGCCCAACGAGCGCAAGGTCCGCATCGAGGTCGGCTACGGCCTGGAGCCGGTGCTGACCGACGCCCTGTCCAGCGTCATCATCCAGAGCGCCATCCTGCCGCGCTTCAAGGCCGGCGACATGGAAGGCGGCATCGTCGCGGGGACCGACGCCCTGGTGAAGCAGCTGTCGCTGCCCGACGGCGAGGCCAGGGCCCAGGTCGCCCAGGCGGCGGATGCAGAGCGACAGGACGACGGCGGCGGCGTGCCGGTGGTGGCGATCTTCATCGTCTTCATCGTGGCCATCATGATCCTGCGGGCGATGTTCGGCCGTCGCCGCTATCGCCGCAGCGGCCTGGGTTCGGCGGTGGGCGAGGCCCTGCCCTGGATCCTGATCAACGCCCTGACCAGCAGCAGCAACCGCGGCGGAGGCGGCGGCTGGAGCAGCGGCGGCGGTGGCGGCGGGTTCTCCGGCGGCGGCGGCTCGTTCGGCGGCGGCGGATCCTCGGGGAGCTGGTGATGAGCGACATTCTTTCCCGCCCCGACCAGCTGCGCATCGCCGACGCCGTGCGCGCCGCCGAGGCCGGCACGATCGGCGAGATCCGCTGCGTGATCGCGCCGCGCATCGAGCCCGACCGCTCCGCTCCCGTCCTGGCCTGGGCGGCGGGCGCGGCCCTGCTGCTGCCCGCCTTCGGCCTGCTGGCCGGCCTGCGGCCCGAGTGGCTGACCCGCCTGTTCGGCGGCTGGAGCGTCGGCCACGCCGCCGCCCAGGACGGCGCGATCCTGTCGGCCCTGCTGGTCTATCTGACCCTGCAGGCGGCCGTGTTCGCCCTGGCGGCCGCCGTGCTGTCGATCCCGCCGCTGCGGGCCCGGCTGCCCACCGGCGAGAGCCCGGCCGAACGGGTGCGGCGCGCGGCCATGGACTATTTCCTGTCCAGCGACCTGCGCGCCACGCAAGGCCGCACCGGCGTGCTGATCTTCGCCGCCCTGGCCGAGCATCGCGTCGAGGTGCTGGCCGACGAGGGCGTCCACGGCCTGGCCCCCAAGGACGCCTGGTCCGGCGTCGTCGCCGACCTCGTAGCGGGCCTGAAGGCCGGTCAGACCGCCGACGGCTTCGTCGCCGCCGTCGGCCGCGCCGGCGCGATCCTGGCCGAGCACGCCCCGCGCACGGGCGGCGACAACCGCAACGAGCTGCCCGACGCCCCGACCATACTGAGCTGATGATCCGACCTTTTCTCGCCCTGGCCGCCGTTGCGGTCCTGACCCTGGCGTCGCGCGCCCATGCCTCGGACGACGTTCGCTTCGAAACCTGGAACGGATCGCTCGTCCAACAGGTGGAGGTCCTGTCGCCGCAACAGGCCGGCGACCTCAAGCATCGCATCGCCGACCTGGAACGGCGCACCGGCCGTCGGCTGGCCGTCGTGGTGCTGGGCCATCCCGGCCGCTTCTCGATCGAAGACCATGCCGATTTCCTGGAGCAGGGTTGGGCGATTTCGCCGGCGGACAAGGCCAAAGGCGTCATCCTGGTGATCGGCGCCCACAACGGCGGCGAAGCGATCGTCGTCGGCCACGACCTGGCGAGCGTGTTCGGCGAGGGCGTGGGGGCCGAACTGCTCGACGCCGTCCATCGCAAGAGGGTGGGTGACGGGCTCGTGAGCCAGGCCGACGCCACCGGGGCCGTGCTGGTCGGCGCCGACGCCGCGCTGCGCCAGCTGTCCCTGCCCGACGAGGAAGCTCGCCGCCTGTCCCAGGCCGCCGACGAACGCCTGCAGGCCCGCGTCAACGAGGACGAGGCGGCCAGCGGCGTCGGCGCCGGCGTCATCGCCGTCTGCCTGCTGCTGCTGATCGGCGGCGGGATCTGGCTGAACCGCATCGAGGCTCGGCTGCCGCCCCACCTGCGGCGCAAGCAGAAGGTCGGGATCCAGTGGGGCCGCTACTCGGGCTGAACCTCCGGAGAGCCCGCGCGGCGCCTTACGCTTACGTGATCTTCCCCCCGGCGAATTTCCGGCCTACGGTGCCGGAAATTCAAACTAACGTTTAAACAGGGAAGAAGCGCCATGCGCGAAGCGGTCATCGTCTCCTACGCCCGGACGGGCCTGGCCAAGTCCAATCGCGGCGGCTTCAACAACACCCACGGCGCGGCCATGGCCGGCCACGCCATCCAGCACGCGGTCAGCCGCGCCGGCCTCGACGGGCCGGAAGTGGAAGACGTGGTGCTGGGCTGCGGCGGTCCCGAAGGCGCCACCGGCATGAACGTGGCCCGCAACGCCGCCATCTGGGCCGGCCTGCCGGTCACCACCTCGGGCCAGACCGTCAACCGCTTCTGCTCGTCGGGCCTGCAGGCCATCGCGACCGCCGCCAACTACGTGCGCAACGACGGCGCGCCGGTGGCCATCGGCGGCGGCGTGGAGTCGATCTCGCTGGTGCAGGGCGGGGGCCACATGAACCGCTTCCACATCACCGAAGACAAGCTGATGAAGGAAAAGCCGGCCCTGTGGATGGCGATGATCGACACCGCCGACATCGTCGCCAAGCGCTACGGGATCAGCCGCGAGTACCAGGACGAATATTCGCTGCGCAGCCAGCAGCGGATCGCCGCCGCCCAGGCCGCCGGCCTGTTCGCCGACGAGATCGTGCCGATGGCCACCAAGATGAAGGTGGTCAACAAGGAGACCAAGGAAGAGAGCCTGGTCGACTACGTCGTCACCAAGGACGAGTGCAACCGTCCTGAAACCACCCTCGAAGGCCTGGCCAAGCTGGAGCCGGTCAAGGGTCCGGGCAACTTCATCACCGCCGGCAACGCCAGCCAGCTGTCGGACGGCGCCGCCGCCGTGGTGGTGATGGAGGCCAAGGAGGCCGCCCGCCGCAACCTCGAACCGCTGGGCCTGTTCAAGGGCTTCGCCATCGCCGGCTGCGAGCCCGACGAGATGGGCATCGGCCCCGTGTTCGCCGTGCCGCGCCTGCTGGAACGCCACGGCCTGAAGGTCGACGACATCGACATCTGGGAGCTGAACGAGGCCTTCGCCAGCCAGTGCCTCTACAGCCGCGACCGCCTGGGCATCGATCCCGAGAAGTACAACGTCAACGGCGGCTCGATCGCCATCGGCCACCCCTTCGGCATGACCGGCGCCCGCTGCGCCGGTCACCTCTTGCTGGAAGGCAAGCGCCGCAAGGCCAAGCTGGGCGTCGTGACCATGTGCATCGGCGGCGGCATGGGTGCGGCGGGTCTGTTCGAGATCTTCTGATCTCGATCAGGACGAAGAGATGAAATCGCATCACCCCGGAGGCGGACCTCCGGGGTGATGTCGTTTCGGGGCGTCCTCAGCTGAGGTCGCGCGCCTCCAGCGCCGCCAACAGGGCCGCCAGGCGGTCGACCTGCGGCTGCAGCGCCGGGTCCAGCCGCGCCTTGGGCGGATCGACCTGCACATGGACGAGGTTGGTCGTCTCGTTGGGGTCGGCGACCAGGTCGTACATCTCCCACTCCTGGCTCACGCGGCCCGACGGGTCGAAATAGCGGGTCAGCTTGTGGGTCAGGGTGCGCACCGAACGCACGTGGTTGGGCTGGCGCACCGAGCCGGGAGCGATATCGACCGGCGGCCGCGCGGGGTTGCCCTTGCGCACCTTCTCCACCGCCGCGTCGAACACCGCGTACTCCTTCTCGCACTTGGTGTTGTGCGGGTTGTTCAGCGGCGGCGAGGGGGCGGTGATCTCGTCGTCGGTGATGAACAGCACGCCCAGACGCTCGTTACCGTCAGGCTCGATCACCCGGTCGGTCTCGCCGCGGATCAGCGGCGCGAGGTTGGCGCCCGGCAGCGGCGGCGTCGGCCGGGTCTTGGCCAGCACGGAAGCGATGGCGTCGCGCTCGGCCTCGCCAACCCCGGCCAGGCCCAGGATGGTCGGCACGATGTCGGCGTGGCTGGTCAGGGCCTCCTTGGCCAGCGGAACCCCGTCGGGCAGGCCTTGGGGCGCGAGGCCCGGCGGGAAGCGCACGACCACCGGCACGTGCAGCACCTCCTGATAGGCGGTGTGCCACTTCTCCAGCATCATGCCGTGGGCGCCGGCCATCTCGCCGTGGTCGGTGAGGAAGACGACGATGGTGTTGTCGGCCTGGCCCGTGGCCTCCAGCGTCTCCAGCACCGCGGCGATGTGCACGTCGACCACGCTGTGCAGCCAGCCATAGAGCTGGACGAAGGCCTTGACCCCGCCGCGCGGGTCGCTGGTCAGCTGGAACGGGATCGGCCCCTGCAGGGCGATGTCGGCCGCCGCCTCCAGGGCCTTGTCGGTATCGGTGATCCCCATGCCGCGCGCGACGTTGAAACCGGTCTTGGCGTTCAGCGCCAGACCCATCTTCCAGGCGTAGTCGTGCTGGGCCGAGGGCTTGGTCGACAGGTCCTCGTCCCAGGTCGGCGGCACGTGGCCGCAGTCCGGGTCGAAACCGCCGGGATTGAGCGGGATGGTCGCCGTACCCGCCGTCGGCGGCGGCGTCGCCTGACCCTGCAGCGGCACGGTCAGCGGATTGAAGATCCCCTGCACGCCGCCGCCGTCGGGCGTGGGCAGGGCCTGTCCGATCACCGCCGGATAGGTGGCGATGTCGTGGGGGTTGGTGAACGAGGCCACGGCGAACCATGGCTTCAGGTTCGCCGGATCGGGACCCGAGGCGTACGGGTCGTGCGACTGGGCGGTGGCCACGGCGCGGTCGTAGTTCACCGCCAGGGCCTGGCGGCGGATGAAGGCGCAGGCGGTGTCGGAGAAGCCCGCGTCGCGATAGAGGCCCAGATTATTGATCGCCGCCCCGTGCGGCTCGGGCCAGCTTTCCTCCCAGTCGTCGAAGCCGAAGTCCTCCAGCGTATGGCGGGCCGGGTCGCTGACGTGCCACTTGCCGAAATAGTGGGTGGTGTAGCCGGCCTCGCGCATCCAGTTGCCGAGGGTCGGGATGCCGCCTTCCGCCAGCCAGGGAAAGTTGGGCGAATCCCCGCTCTTGAACAGGCCGTCGGTCTGGGTGACGCCGGTGCGCGTACCGTACTGACCGGTATAGATCACCGTGCGGCTGGGCGTGCAGGCGCTGGCGGCGATGGTGTGGTTGGCCAGCAGCACGGCGTTGTCGCGCAGAGCGGCAAGGCCGGGAAAGTGCTTGATGTAGTCGTTTTCCGGCTTCAGCGGCTGGAAGCCGAGCACATCCTTCAGCCCCTCGGCCAGGCCATGGGCCTCGCCGTAGGAAAAGCGCGGAAAGCGATACTGGTCGCAGGTAATCAAGAGGATGTTGGGTCGCTTGGTCATATCGGCCTCCCCTCGGGCGATTGTCGGCCCCGAATGTCGGGAAACTGACGCCAAAGTTGTGACACGACTGTGCTCGCCTTCACAGAACGCAGCTTTCGCCCGCCCGCCGCCAGCCGGAAAAATCGCCGTTCGCCCTGCGACAAGGAGTCGCGCGAGTTGCCGAAAACACCGCGCTTAACCACGCTTTTACCGCGCACCCCGCTTTGTGCCGTCCGAAGATGAAACACCTCCGGCCGCGTTCCGACGCGCGCCGAGGACGCTGAAAGCGGGACACCCCTGATGAAGCTCGACGATCTGAAGATCGCCACCAAGGTGATGCTGCCGTCCATCGTGCTGGCGGTGGTCGCCGTCGCCTGCGTGGGCGTGGGCGTATGGCAGCAGAAGAAGCTTGAAACCGCCGTGGTGCGGATCGTTGAGCAGCGCGCGCCGGCCGAACTGGAATCGGCTCGCTTCAATCGTCGCGTCTCGGCCATCGGCTACGCCGCCTACCGCACCGTCGCCAACAGCGGCTCGTCGGAAGCGGCCCAGACGGCCTCGAAGGAAATCGACGAAAACTTCAAGACCGGCAACGAGCGCCTCGACGCCATCGTCAAGGCCGAGCCGGAGACCGCCAAGGACATCGCCGCCTTCCGCAACCGCTTCAAGAAGGTCTACGACAGCGGCCGCCAGGGCGCGGACCTGGGCCTGCAGGACGCTAACGAAGCCGCGATCATGGTCATGGCCGTGATTGATCCGGACATCACCGGCTTGACCAAGGACGTCTCGACCTGGACCGACAAGCACTCGGCCGAGACCCAGGCCATCGTGGAGAAGGCCCGCAAGGACGCCTCGACTGGCGTCATCATCACCTTGCTGTTCGGGGTTCTGTCGGCCGCCGCCGCCCTGGCCTACGCCGTGTGGATCGGCCGCAGCAAGATCTCGCGCCCGCTGATCAGCCTGTCCAAGACCATGGAAATCCTGGCCCAGGGTTCGGTGGACGTCGAAGTCAACGGCGCCCAGCGCCGTGATGAAGTCGGCGCCATGGCCCGCTCGGTCCAGGTGTTCAAGGACAACGCTCTGGCCCTGCGCACCGCCGAAGCCGCCCAGCAGCGCGCCGCCGCCGAGACCGAGGCCGAGCGCCGCCGCAACGAACAGGTCCGCGAAGCCGCCGCCAAGGAACAGGCCTTCGTGATGGAAGAGATCGCCACGGGCCTGAACCGCCTGGCCGAGGGCGACCTGACCTATCGCGTCGACGCCGACTTCCCGGCCGACTACAAGCGCCTGCAATCGGACTTCAACGGCGCCATCGCCCAGATGGAAGAGGCGATGCGCACCATCGTCCACGCGGCCAACGGCATCGGCGCCGGCAGCGACGAGATCGCCTCGGCCGCCGACGACCTGTCGCGCCGCAGCGAGCAGCAGGCCGCCAGCCTGGAAGAGACCGCCGCCGCCCTCGACGAGATCACCGCCACCGTCCGCCGCAGCTCGACCGGCGCCCAGGAAGCCTCGCGCGTGGTCGGCTCGACCCGCGCCGACGCCGAACGCTCCAGCGTCGTCGTCAAGGGCGCCGTGGACGCCATGCAGCAGATCGAGAAGTCCTCGACCGAGATCAGCCAGATCATCGGCGTGATCGACGAGATCGCCTTCCAGACCAACCTGCTGGCCCTGAACGCCGGCGTGGAAGCCGCGCGCGCCGGCGACGCCGGCAAGGGTTTCGCGGTCGTCGCCCAGGAAGTGCGGGCCCTGGCCCAGCGCTCGGCCGAGGCCGCCAAGGAGATCAAGACCCTGATCTCGACCTCGAGCCAGCAGGTCAATCAGGGCGTGTCGATGGTCGGCCAGACCGGCGAGGCCCTGCAGGCCATCGTCAGCAAGGTCGGCGAGATCGACGCCCTGGTCAGCGAGATCGCGGCCTCGGGCCAGGAGCAGGCCACCGGCCTCAACCAGGTCAACGCCGCCGTCAACCAGATGGACCAGACCGTTCAGCAGAACGCCGCCATGGTCGAGCAGTCGACCGCGGCCAGCCACAGCCTGAAGGGCGAGGCCAACGGCCTGATGCAGATGATCTCGCGCTTCCAGGTCTCGGGCGCCGAAGCCCGCCGCGCCTCGGCCGGCGGCGGTTCGACCCGCCGCGCGGCCGCGCCGCCCCCGG
>NZ_JBFTJR010000048.1:0-40553 GCF_056395525.1 Caulobacter sp. 10L414 | reverse complement strand
CCGGGTCCAGGGTTGAAACAGCACCCGCGCCTCCGGCCCTCCGGAATAACGACGCGGCGGAGCGGTCGACGAAGCCGAAACGCTAAACAAACCTACGGTCCCCGGGCTCCGCCCGGCCGCTCCGCGCCTCCCCATCAGCTTTCGTGGATGTCCACGGGAGATCGCCTCTCCATGTCCCTCTCCCCCTTGCGGGAGAGGGTGGCCTCGCGAAGCGAGGTCGGGTGAGGGGTCTCTCAGAACCGTCCGCGCGCCCCCTCATCCGACGGCCTTCGGCCGCCACCTTCTCCCGCAAGGGGAGAAGGATCGAAGCGGAGACACTCTCGTGCCCAAGTCCAAACCCCCGCGCAGCCGCCTGCGCCGCGCCCCGAACGGCAAACCCCTCAGCGGCGTAAATCAGCGGGTGATCGCCGCCTGCGACGACCATATCGCCTTCCTGCGGCGCATGCAGCGGCAGGTCGACCAGGTGGCGCTCAAAGCTCCGGCCGAGGAGGTGGCCAACTTTCGCGAAGAGACGAATGAAGGCATCCGTTGCTGGACGGCCGTTCGGGACATGCAATACGAGTTTCAGCGTGATCGATCGCCGGCTTGGCCTGGCATTGCCGAGGCGCTCAAGGCGCACGAGGCGGAGGAAGCTCGGCGCAAGCGCCGCTAGGGTCTGGACTCAATTGGCGTGCAAAGAAACGTGTCTTCCCGGCCGGAGGAGCGCGTCAGCGATCCGTAGAGCCGGGATCTCCCACGTCGGCAGGTTCGAAAACTGTGGGAGATCCCGGCGCTCCGCTGCGCTACGGCCGGGATGGCAACTGCTATAAGCTATTGAGCCGGATAACTAATTACCCTCGTCCAATTGAGTACAGACCCTAGCGCTTGCCCAGGCCCGGGAACATCGCCGCTTCGCCGTCGAAGACGCCGAGATAGCCCAGCTCGCCCAGCAGCGGCGTCAGGTCTTCCAGCTTGTCGGCCTGGGCGCGCGCCGTCGCCAGTTCGCTGGGGCGGCCCGTCTGGTCGTGCAGGCGGTAGACCGTCCACATCTTGCCCTTGGGGGCGGCCGCGCCCGGCGCCAGATAGCGGTGCTCCCAGCCCACCAGGGCGGGCGTGCGGCCGATCTCGACGTCGAACGGACGGTCGCGGAAGGCCAGGTCCATCTCAAGCCGAGTGGCCTCGGCCAGGCGCTGGTCGAGCCAGGTCGCGAAGGCTTCCAGCACGGCGGCGGCCGACAACCCTTCAGGGTTGGCGACGACGTGGTTGCGGCTGGAAAGGGCTGCGGTCATGGCCGCATTGATAGGCCCGAAGGTCTGTCGGAACGGCTAAATCTCTTGGTTTACTGGCGTTTACCGAGAGTTGTTGTCCTGGAGTAGGCCGACATGCATGCGGCGTCCGCCTCAAGATCCGTTCTTCCCCGCGAAGGCGGGGACCCAAGCTGAGGCAGCGAGTCGATCACAGCCCGAGCGTCATCTGGAAGCGCAGCTTGGATCCCCGCCTTCGCGGGGATGCTCGGTGATAAACGATCAGAACTACAGGATGCTTGTCCGATCTAACCCTCAGCCTCGGCCAGTTGCTCGGCCAGCTCCATCCACGCGGCCTCGGCCTCGTCGAGCTTGGCCTTGGCGTTGTCGCGGCGCTTCTCCAGTTCAGGCACCTTGGCCGGCGTCTTCACATAGAGCTGCGGGTCGGCCAGCTGGGCCTCCAGCTCGGCAAGGTCGCGGGTCTTGCGGTTCATCACCTGCTCGGCGGCCTCGACCTTGCGGCGCAGGGGCTCGACGGCGACCTTCTTGGGGGCGGTCGCGGCGGACGGCGCGGGGGCCTTGGCCGGTTCGCGCGCCACCTGGGTGGGCTTCACCGCCTGCTTGGCCCGGTCGAGCACGAACTTGGCGTAGTCGTCCATGTCGCCGTCGAACGGAACCACCTTGCCGTCGGCGGCCAGCCACAGGCGGTCGGCCACCAGTTCCATCAGCGAGCGGTCGTGGGTGATCAGGAGCACCGCGCCCTCGTAGTCGTTCAGTGCGTCGAGCAGGGCCCGGCGGCTGTCGATGTCGAGGTGGTTGGTCGGCTCGTCGAGGATCAGGACGTGCGGCGCGTCCATGGCCACCAGATTCAGCAGCAGGCGCGCGCGCTCGCCGCCTGACAGGTTGGCGACCGTGGTGTCCTGCTTGTCGAAGTTCAGGCCCCACTGGGCCAGGCGCGATCGGCGCGAGGACTCGCTGGCGTCCGGCATCGCCCGGCGGACGATCTCCAGCGGCGTGTCCTTGGGATCCATCGCCTCGATCTGATGCTGGTGGAACCAGCCGACCTTCATCTTCTTGTCGCGATGCAGCTCGCCGGTCTGAACGGTCAGCGCGCCGGCGATCATCTTGGCGAAGGTCGACTTGCCCGCGCCGTTGACGCCGAGGAGGCCGATGCGGTCGTCCAGGTCCATGCGCAGGTTGAGGTTCTTCAGGATCGCGCGGCCCGCCTCGTAGCCCACATTGGCCTTTTCCAGCCGGATCAGCGGCGGGGCCAGCGGCTTGGGCGGCGAGGGCAGGGTGAAGGGCGCGACGCGCTCCTCGATGGTGGTCGCCACCGGCTCCATCTTGGCCAGGCGCTTCATCCGCGACTGGGCCTGGGCGGCCTTGGAGGCCTTGGCCTTGAAGCGGTCGACGAAGGCCTGCAGGTGGGCGCGCTCGGCGTCCTGCTTGGCCTTGGCCGACAGTTGCAGGCGGGCCTTCTCGGCGCGACGCTTTTCGAAGTCGTCGTAGCCGCCGGTGTAGAGCTCCAGCTTGCCGCCGGCCAGGTGCAGCATGTGCGTGCAGCTGTTGTTGAGCAGCTCGCGGTCGTGGCTGACGATCAGGGCGGTGTGCGGATACTTCTTGAGGCGCGCCTCCAGCCAGAGCGCGCCTTCCAGGTCGAGATAGTTGGTCGGTTCGTCGAGCAGCAGCATGTCGGGCTCGGCGAACAGGGCCGCGGCCAGGGCCACGCGCATGCGCCAGCCGCCCGAGAACTCGCTCATCGGGCGCTGCAGGTCTTCCTGGGAGAAGCCCAGGCCGGCCAGGATTTCAGAGGCCCGCGACGGGGCGCTGTCGGCGTCGATCTCGATCAGCCGGCCCCAGATCTCGCCCATCTCCTCCGGATCGGCGGTTTCCAGGCGGGTCGTGAGGGCGTGTCGCTCCTCGTCCGCCTCCAGCACCGTGTCGAGCAGGCTGACGGGCGTGGCCGGGTGCTCCTGGTCGACCGAGCCGATGCGGGCGTTCTTGGGCAGGCTGATCTCGTCGCCCGCGGCGACCAGGTGGCCCAGGATCAGCTTGAACAGCGTCGACTTGCCCACGCCGTTGCGGCCGATCAGGCCCACCTTCGCGCCCGGGGGCAGGCTGACGGTGGCCTTGTCGAAGAACCGGCGTCCCCAGGCGTCGAAAGTAAGGTCGTTGATCTGAAGCATGTTGGGAACGCGGGGTTGGCGGGGAGGAGGCGCCCGGCTATAAGCCCGCAACCTCCCAATTCACAAACTTTCTCTGTGAGATTTTCGGAATGACCGAACGTACCTTCTCGATCCTGAAGCCCGACGCGACCCGCCGCAACATCACCGGCAAGATCAACGCCGTGATCGAGGAAGCCGGTCTGCGCATCGTCGCTCAGCGCCGCGTCCACCTGACCGAAGCTCAGGCCAAGAAGTTCTACGAAGTGCACGCCGAGCGCCCGTTCTACGGTGAACTCGTCGCCCAGATGACCGCCGAGCCGGTCGTCGTGCAGGTCCTGGAAGCCGAAGGCGCCGTGGCCAAGTACCGTGAAGTCATGGGCGCCACCAACCCGGACAACGCCGCCGAAGGCACCATCCGCAAGCTGTTCGCCCTGTCGATCGGCGAAAACTCGGTCCACGGTTCGGACAGCCTCGAGAACGCCGGCATCGAAATCGCCCAGTTCTTCACCGACGCCGACATCGTCGGCTAAGGCTTTCGAGCTTTAGGTTAGAAAAGGCCGGCGGGGCGACCCGCCGGCCTTTTTGTTTTGGAGCGCAGGAATGATCGACGCCAAGCGTCTGAGCGGGCTTGTGGAGCGCGAACTGGAGGCGATCGCCGACCCCAGGGTCAGGGATCACGTCAGGAGCCTGCTCGTCGAACCCCGGCCGATCCTGCGCGACTGGGACTATGGCGAACCCGGCCAGCAATACGTCTGCTGGAACGTCGTCGAGGATCTCGCTCGTTCCAAGGTGGCCATCGCCTATTGCGAGCAGGGCTTCGGTCCGGCCAACCCGTGGGGCCTTGTCTGGACGGGCGACGACGGGGGCGAGGGGGCGATCGGCATGGACAGCGCCTGGTTCCTCACGCTGGAAGAGGCGGTCCACGATTCCGTGGCGTCTGCTCTGCCCATCTGGCGGCTGTACGGGCAGGACGGCGCGCTCAGCCAGGAGATGGACTGGGAGGCCGCCTGGAAGGCGTGCGAGGCGAGGCGCGTGGCGGATCCGGACGGGCTCTACGGCGTGGACCGCGACCGCAAGGGGCCTCTGGCGGACTGAGCCTCAGAGCTCCCGGACGAACGCCGCCAGCACCGCCGGATAGAGCTTGTGCTCTTCGACCAGAACCCGCGCCGCCAGGGCGTGGTCGTCGTCGCCGGGCTGGATCGCCACGCGGGCCTGGCCCAGGATCGGGCCTTCGTCCACGCCGGCGGTGACCAGGTGCACGGTGCAGCCGGCCTCGGCCTCGCCCGCCGCGATGGCGCGGGCGTGGGTGTCCAGGCCCGGATACTTGGGCAGCAGGGACGGGTGGATGTTCAGCATCCGACCTTCCCAGGCGTCGACCAGGAACGGGGTCAGGATCCGCATGTAGCCGGCCAGGGCGATGACCTGGATACCGCGTTCGCGCAAGGCGCCGTCGACCGCGCGCTCATGGGCCTCGCGGTCCTTGCCGAAGGGCTTGCTCGGAACGCACAGCGCCTCGATCCCGGCCGCTTGCGCCGTCGCCAGACCGCCGGCGTCGGCCTTGTTGGCCAGGACGAGCGCGATTTCGAACGGGCAGGCCGGGTCCTGGGCGGCGCGGACCAGGGCTTCCATGTTGGAGCCCCGGCCCGAGATCAGGGCGGCGACCTTGGTCTTCGCCGTCATCACGCCTTGGCCAGCTGACCGCAGACAAAGGCGTCTTCGCCGGCGTTGAGCAGGGCGGCGAGCACGGGCTCCACGTCGCTCTGGGCGACGATCAGGATGAAGCCGACGCCGCAGTTGAAGGTGCGGCGCAGTTCATGGGCGTCGATCTGGCCGACTTCCTGCAGCCATTCGAACACGGGCGGCAGGGGCCAGGCGTTCCAGTCGAACTCGGGAACCAGGCCTTCGGCGATGCAGCGCGGCGGGTTTTCGATCAGGCCGCCGCCGGTGATGTGGGCGCCGCCCTTGACCCGACCCGACTGCAGCAGCGGCAGGATCGACTTCACATAGATGCGGGTCGGGGCCATCAGGGCCTCGGCCAGCGTCTTGCCTTCCTCGAAGGGGCAGGGGGCGTCCCAGGCCAGGCCCGAGCGTTCGACCACGCGGCGCACCAGCGAATAGCCGTTCGAGTGCGGGCCCGACGAGCCGATGCCGATGATCACGTCGCCGGCGCGCTGCTTGTCCAGCTTGGGCAGGACGCCGTCACGCTCGACCGCGCCGACCGAGAAGCCGGCCAGGTCGTATTCGCCGTCGCCGTACATGCCCGGCATCTCGGCGGTCTCGCCGCCCACCAGGGCCGCGCCGGCCAGCTTGCAGCCCTCGGCGATGCCGGCGACCACGCTCTTGGCGGTCTCGACGTCCAGCTTGCCGGTGGCGAAGTAGTCCAGGAACATCAGCGGCTCGGCGCCCTGGGCCAGCAGGTCGTTGACGCACATGGCCACCAGGTCGATGCCGACCGCGGCGTGCATGCCCGCGTCGATGGCGATGCGCAGCTTGGTGCCGACACCGTCGGTGGTGGTCACCAGCAGGGCGTCCTCGTAGCCGGCGGCCTTGAGGTCGAACAGCGCGCCGAAGCCGCCCAGGCTGGCTTCCGCGCCCGGACGGCGAGTCGCCTTGGCCAGCGGCTTGATCGCGTCGACGAGGGCGTTGCCAGCATCGATGTCCACGCCCGCCTGGGCGTAGGTCAGGCCGCCGGCTTGGTCGGTCTTCGGATCGCTCATCGGGTCGCTCATCTGTGGTTCCAGGCCCTCTTGCGACCCTTCCGGGGCGCTTTGGGACAGAAAAGTGGCTGCTCCGCAACGCTTGACGCTTGCAGACTCGGGGGTGCGCGAGGCTATTAGCAGCCGATGACGCCGATCACCACCACCGCCGAGCTGGCGGAGTTCTGTAATGGTTTGAAGGGGCAGCCCTTCATCGCCGTGGACACCGAGTTCATGCGCGAGACCACCTATTGGCCCAAGCTCTGCCTGATCCAGGTCGCTTCGCCCGTTTCCGACGCGGTGATCGATCCGCTGGCCGAGGGCATCGACCTCGAGCCGCTGCTCGAGCTGATGCGCGACGAGACCCTCTTGAAGGTGTTCCACGCCGCGCGCCAGGATGTCGAAATCTTCAATAATCTGAAGGCGATGCCTACGCCTCTGTTCGACACCCAGGTGGCCGGCATGGCCGCGGGTTTCGGCGAGCAGATCGCCTATGACGCCCTGGTGCGTCAGATGCTGAAGATCGAGATCGACAAGTCGAGCCGCTTCACCGACTGGGCGCGCCGCCCGCTGACCGACGCCCAGCTGGCTTACGCCCTGGCCGACGTGACGCACCTGGCGCGCCTGTTCCCGGTGCTGCGCGATCGCCTCCAGGAATCAGGCCGCCTGGCCTGGGTCGAGGAGGAGATGAAGGCCCTGAGCGATCCGGCCGCCTACGATGTCGACCCGGAGAAGGCCTGGCGCCGTCTGCGTCCGCGCAAGACGCAAGCCAAGTACCTGGCCGTCTTCAAGTCGGTCTCGGCCTGGCGCGAGCGCACGGCCCAGCAGCGTGACCAGCCGCGCGGCCGCATCCTCAAGGACGAGGCCATCGACGAGCTGGCCACCCAGGCCCCGACCTCGCTGGAAGGGCTCAACACCCTACGCGGCGTGCCCAAGGGCTTCGGCGGCAGCAAGTTCGGTCCCGACCTGATCGCCGCGATCAAGGCCGCCCTGGCCGACCCGGAAGGCTATGCGCCCGTGGTCGACAAGCCCGGCCCGCCGCCGCCGCCTTCGGCCGGCGCCGTGGTCGAGCTACTGAAGGTGCTGCTGAAAGCCCGCGCCGAGGAAGCCGGCGTGGCGTCCAAGCTGATCGCCACCGTTTCGGACCTCGAGAAGATCGCGGCCGACGACGAGGCGGACACGCCCGCTCTGCAGGGCTGGCGTCGCGAGGCGTTCGGCAGCGACGCCCTTAAGATCAAGCGGGGCGAACTGGCCTTGGTGCTCGACGGGATCAAGGTCCGCGTCGTGGAAGTTCGCCGGACCCCGCGTCCGGCCTGATCCCTGGTCTGTCGGCGGCGCGACTCAAAAGAGGGTTGCGCCGCCGAGGCCCCGAGCGCCAAGTTCAGGCGCCGCCTTTTGTGCAAGACGGCACAGCCGTCTTGTGGCCGACATGTTTTGAAAAACGATTGTTGACCTCCGGGCGCTATAAGCGTCGCGGGGGTAATCGGCTGTGGGGACGGCCGAAGACTGGGGAATTGGGTCGAGTTGGCGTACGCGGAACAGGATCCGTGGCTGGTCAGGGCCGCGCGTAATTATGCAAGGCCCGCCAAGGCCCTGCGGCAGCAGATTCCGCTGCGGCTCTTCGTCATCGCGATGGTCTGTGCGGCGATTGGCCTGGCGCCGCGGTTCTCCTTCATGATGCCCTGGGCGCTGGCTTGTCTTGCGGCGCAAGGTCTTCAGGCTCTCGCCCTGCGCGCTTTCGACGGAAATCCGCACCGCTGGGTGCTCGCTTGCCTGGGCGCCGACTTCCTGCTGGCCGTCGCGTTCGGCTGGCTGGCGGTGCCGCTGTGGCGGACGGGACTGCCGGCCGGCGCGGCCGGCGGCGCCCTGTTGCTGGCCGGCTCGGTGATGACCGCCCTGATGGGCGCCAAGGGCTCGCGGCTGGCCTTCGGGGTCACCGCCACGCCGCATCTGGGCTATCTGTTCGCTTCACCCATCCTGGCCGGCGACCACGAAGACGTCGGCGTGAAGGCCTTCCTGATCGGCAGCGGGCTTATGGTGCTGGTCACCTCGCTGGTCTTCGGCTGGTCGCGCCAGACCTTGCTGGCCGAGCGCGAGGCCCGCGCCGCCGCCGAGATCCGCCGCGAGCAGGCCGTGGCCGCCGACGCCGCCAAGAGCGCGTTCGTCGCCATGGTCAGCCATGAACTGCGCACGCCGCTCAGCGCCATCCTTGCCGGGGCCGGCGAGATCGCCCGCGGAACCGGCGGCCAGGCCAAGGCCAAGGCCGACCTGATCGCCGACGCCGGCGTGATGATGCGGGCCCTGCTCAACGACCTGCTCGACCTGTCGAAGATCGAGGCGGGCCGCATGAGCGTCGAGCTGATCGATTTCTCGCCCCGCACCGTGATCTGCGACACCCTGCGGTTCTGGCGGACCGAGGCGCGGGACAAGGGCCTGGCCCTGCGCTTCACCGGCGGGCGTCATCTGCCGCGCTGGATCAAGGGCGACCCGGTGCGCCTGCGCCAGGTGCTCAACAACCTGCTGTCCAACGCCATCAAGTTCACGCCCGAGGGCCGGGTCTGCGTGGCGCTGACCATGACCGCGCGGGCCGAGGGCGGCCTGGTGCTGACGCTGGCGGTCACCGACACCGGTCCTGGCCTTGGCCCCGAGCAACTGGCGCGGCTGTTCACGGCCTATGACCAGTTGGGCGCCGACACGGCCCGAACCTTCGGCGGCACCGGGCTTGGCCTGGCCATCAGCCGCGATCTCTCGCGCCTGATGGGCGGCGACCTGACGGCGGAATCGGCCGAGGGCAGCGGCGCGCGCTTCGTCCTGACTTTGCCGGCCCCGGCAGGCGAGGAGCCGCCGACGCCCGAGCCGCTGGACGCCTCGGCCGACGGGTTCTCCGACACGACGGCCGTGCTGGTCGTCGACGATCACGAGATCAACCGCCGCACCCTGGCCCAGGTGCTGGAAGCCTTCGGACTGGCGGTGACCCTGGCGGCCGACGGCGAGACGGCGTTGCTGCTGGCCGGCGAGACCCGCTTCGACGCCATCCTGATGGACGTCAACATGCCCGGCCTCGACGGCCTGGACACCACCCGTCGTCTGCGGGCCGAGGGCCGCAACCGCGCCACCCCGGTGATCGCCGTCACCGGCGCCGTGACCGACGGCGACATCGCCGCCTGCCGCGCCGCCGGCATGCAGGATTTCGTGGAAAAGCCGTTCGAGGTGACCTCGCTCTACGCCGTGCTGGTGCGCGTGCTGGGCGGCGAGGAAGCCGCCTAGCCGGCGACGTGGGTGAAGGTCTCGAAGGCCGCCATGAACAGGGCCGACAGGATCACGGCGTGATAGGCCGCCCCCAGCACCACCGTGCGCCGCACCGACCATCCCTGCCTGGCCCCGAAGGCGGCGGCGACGTCGCTCTGCAGCCGCCTGGCCGGGCTTTCCACCGGCTTGGCTGAAGCGCCGGCCAGGCGGACCACCTGGGGCTGCGCCGGCGCCTGCGAGGCGGCGTCGATGGTGTCTTGGACGTCTAAGGCGACCTGCTTCTGCATGTCGGTTTTCTCCCCGTGCTGAGGAGGAGAAGCTTCGGCGTGCGTGGCTAACAAACCATTCTGGGAGAACGCCGTTCGCCTGCGGCGCGCTGTCGCGGAGCCTGCTCGGCTACAGCGGCAGCACCTTCAGCTTCAGCCCTAGGACCTGGGCCAGGGTGCTGGCGCGCTTGGCGGTCTGTTCGCCCAGCAGGAGCGCCGCATAGCCGGGCTCGGCCGACAGCTGCACGTCGGACTTCTCGATCGCCAGCCGCGAGCGCGACAGGAGGGCCGGGCTGCGGCCCGAAAGGTCGCAGCCCAGGCGGATAGCTGCGCCCAGGGCCCGGGCGCGCTTGAGGCGGGCAGGGGTCAGCAGGCGCTCCAGAACGTCCATCTCGGGCGGATTGAACGGCGTCGAATGGCGGGCGAAGGCGGCGGCGGCCAGGAAGGCGCGCTCCACGTGGGTCTGGCCGGCGATCGGGGCGCGCAGCACCTGCTCGAAGACGAGGTCGGCGCGATGGTCGGGGTGCAGGCGCGCGCCCAGGTCGGCCAGCCGGCAGGCGGCGGCGAGCAGCACCGCGTCGCGGCCGTCGAACAGGCTTTCCAGCTTGCCGAAGGCCGGCTCCAGCCAGGCCTGCAGCGCCACGCCCAGGTCGTCGGCCACGCCCTGGCGGGCCGTCAGCGAGGCGCTGCCCTCGATCAGCGGATCCAGGCCCCGCACGCGCGGCGCCATGGCTTCGAACAGCAGGCCCTCGCGTACGCCGAAGGCCGAGATCTCGATGCGCTTGAGGTCCAGGCGCTCGATCAGGCTCTCCAGCACCACGGCGGCGTAGGGCAGGGTCTCGATGCGCTTCTTGGACATCCCCTCGATGCGCTCGAGCGAACTCTTGGACTGGTGCGAGACCAGGCGTGCGGCCTCCAGGGCCTCGCTGCGGCCGATCTCGTACTGGTGCACCACCTGCAGCGGATAGCCGGACAGGCGCATGTGCAGCAGAGCCAGGTTGCGCCAGGCGCCGCCGACGGCGTGGAAGGCGTCGGCCTTGAACACCTCGGCCACGGGGGCCAGGCGCAGGGCGGCCAGGCGCCTGACGCGGTCGGCGTCGAAGCCTTCGGTCAGGCCCAGGCTGAACGGACCCAGCGGCAGGGTCACGCCCTGGCCCGCGCCGGTCGGCTCCAGCCGCACCAGCTCAAGGCTGGCCCCGCCCAGGTCGCCAACCACGCCGGTGGCGTCGGGCGCTCCGGCCAGCACGCCCAGGGCGGCGTAGCGGGCTTCTTCCTCGCCCGAGAGCACGCGGATGGTGAGGCCCGTCTCTTCGGCCACGCGCCGGACGAACTCGGCGCCGTCGCTGGCCTCGCGCACGGCGGCGGTGGCGGCCACGAAGGTCTCGGCCGGCTGCACGGCCTCCAGCACCGCCTTGAAGCGCTTCAGCGCCGCCAGGGTCTGGGCGACGCCGTCCGGCGCCAGGCGGCCCTTGGAGCCGAGCTCGCGGCCAAGGCCGGCCAGGACCTTCTCGTTGAAGACGGTCCAGATGGCGCGACCTTCCAGCCGGTACACCACAAGGCGGACCGAGTTGGAGCCGATATCGATCACGGCCGCGTCGCGCGGCGCCGAGAGAGGCATGAGGCTGGTTTAACGCATTCGTCGCGCAGGGGAAGCAGCGGCCTTGGACGAAACCGTCACGAAAGCCGTCGCTCCCCAGTTTTTCGGCGCCGGACCCTCAGCGTTTGCGCTTGGGGCCGACGTGGTCGAAGGCGCGCGGCATGTCCTGCACGTGATGGCCGCGCCCCGACAGGCTGGGATTGGTCATGAAGTACTCGTGGGCCGAGAACGCGCCCTTGCTGTCCCAGGCCGGGTCGCGGGCGTAGTGGCCTTCGCGGTCGAGGCGCCAGCTCTGGGCCTCGTCGTTGAGGTTGGCGACCATGATCTGGCTCAGCACCTGCTGGTGCACGGTGGGGTTCTCGATCGGCACCAGGCTTTCCACCCGGCGATCCAGATTGCGCGGCATCCAGTCGGCCGAGCTGATGAAGGCGCGGGTCTGGGCGCTGGGCATGTCGGCGCCGTTGGCGAAGGCCACGACGCGGGCGTGCTCCAGGAAGCGGCCGACGATGGACTTGACGCGAATGTTCTCCGACAGGCCCGGAATGCCTGGACGCAGGCAGCAGATGCCGCGCACCACCAGATCGATCTGCACGCCGTCCTGGCTGGCGGCGTAGAGGGCGTCGATGATCTGCGGATCGACCACGGCGTTCATCTTGGCCCAGATGCCGGCCGGCTTGCCGGCGCGGGCGTTGGCGGCCTCGGCGGCGATCATGGCCAGCAGGTCGGGCTTGAGCGTCTGGGGGGAGAACGACAGCTTTTCCAGCGCGCCGGGCTGGGCGTAGCCGGTGATGAAGTTGAACAGCTTGCCGCCATCGCGACCCATGGCCGGATCGCAGGTGAACAAGGAAAGGTCGGTGTAAACCCGCGCCGTCTGCGGGTGATAGTTGCCGGTGCCGAAGTGGCAGTAGGTGCGCAAGGAGTCGCCCTCGCGCCGCACCACCACCGACAGCTTGGCGTGGGTCTTCCAGTCGACGAAGCCGAACACGACGTGCACGCCCGCCCGCTCCAGGTCGCGCGCCCACTTCAGGTTATTTTCCTCGTCGAAGCGCGCCTTGATCTCGACCAGGGCGGTGACGTTCTTGCCGTTGTCGGCCGCCTCGATCAGGGCCGCCACGATCGGGCTGTCCTTCGAGGTGCGGTAGAGGGTCTGCTTGATGGCCAGCACGTTGGGATCGCGGGCCGCCTGGCGGATGAACTGCACCACCACGTCGAAGCTCTCGAACGGGTGGTGGACCAGGATGTCCTTCTCGCGGATCGCCGCGAAGCAGTCGCCGCCGTGGTCGCGCACCCGCTCGGGGAAGCGGGCGTTGTAGGGCTTGAACTTCAGGTCGGGACGGTCCGGCGGGATCAGTTCCGACATCTGGGCGAGACCCAGCTTGCCGTCGACCAGCACCACGTCTTCGGGCTGGGCGCGCAGGCCCTCGATGATGAAGTCGCGCAGGTCGGCGGGCATGGTGGTCTGGATCTTGACCCGCACCACGCGGCCCAGGCGGCGCTTCTTCAGGCGCGCCTCGAACTCGCGCACCAGGTCTTCGGCCTCTTCCTCGATCTCCAGATCGCTGTCGCGGATCAGGCGGAACAGGCCCCGGCCCTCGACCTCGTAGCCAGGGAACAGGTGGTCGAGGAACAGGATGATGAAGCTTTCCAGCGCCACGATCTTGCGCTCGCGCTTGCGGCCGCGGGCGGTGCTGGCGATCTCCCAGAAGCGCTGCACCTGGTTGGGGATCGGGGCCAGGGCGTAGAGGTGCTTGTCGTCGGCGATCCGGCGCAGCTTCAGCGCCAGGCAGAAGCCCAGGTTCGGAATGAACGGGAACGGGTGGGCCGGATCCACCGCCAGGGGCGTCAGCACCGGGAAGATGCGCGACTTGAAGATCTCCTCGGCGCGCTCGCGGTCGGCGCCGACGATGTCCTTGGCGTCCAGCAGCTTCAGGCCCTCGGCCCACAGCTCGGCGCGCACCTCGCGCCAGATCTTCTGCTGCTCGCTCATCAGCTCGAAGGCCGAGGCGTTGATGCGGGTCAGCTGCTCGCCCGGCGTCAGGCCGTCCTGGCTGACCACGCGAACGCCCTCGCGCACCTGGCCCTTCAGGCCGGCGACGCGGACCATGTAGAACTCGTCGAGGTTGTTGGCGCTGATCGACAGGAAGCGCAGGCGCTCGAGCAGCGGGTGGCGCGGGTTGGCGCTCTCGTCCAGGACGCGCTGATTGAAGGCCAGCCACGACAGTTCGCGATTGAAGAACCGCTCCGGCGAGGCCAGCAGGTCCTCGTCCAGGGTCAGGCGCGCGCGATCCTCGGGCGCGGTCTCCACCTTGTGAGGGGCGGGCGCGAGGGCGGCGGCGTCTGTCATCGTCTACTCCAGGGCAATGCCCGGCATGGTGGACGAGCCCGATGACAGCCGCAAGACAAACAGGGATTTGTTCAAGAAAAGCCGGGCTTTCGCCCAGTCTCGTTCAGTCCTCGAAGCCGTCGTCCTCGCCGAACGCCAGCACCTGGGCGACGAAGGCCCGGGTGATCCCGCGACCGCCTTCCGAGGCCGCTTCGTCCAGCAGCGCGACCAGGGCCACGGCTTCGGGCGCGCTGCGCGGGATGCGGCGCAGCAGGAAGGCGTAGACGTCGTCGGCGGGACGAATCAGGCGGTCGGCGAAGGCGCGGCGCAGCACGGCTTCCAGCACCACGTCGTCGGGCTCTTCGATCTGTGCGGCGGTCAGGGCGTTGAGGCGCGAGCGCAGGTCCGGGACGATGGTCTGCCATTCCAGCGGCGCGGTCTGGGCGGTCAGCAGCAGGCTGCCGCCGTCGACCCCGGCCATGTTCAAGAGGTGGAACAGGTCCTCGTCCGACACCACCCTGCCCAGGGCGCGGCGGTCGGCGTCCTCGACCAGCACGGCGCGGCCGCGCAGGGCCGGCAGGTTGAGCGGCGCCTGGTGGGGATCGGTGGCGTCGACGATCACGGCGCCGGCTTCCGCGGCCCAGGCGCGGGCCAGGTGGGTCTTGCCGCTGCCCGACGGGCCAAGCAGGGCCAGGCGGCCGTTCGGCCATTGCGGCCACGCGTCGACGGCGCGCACGGCGTCCTCGTTGGCCGGCGAGACGGCGAAGTCGACCCGCTCGAAGCTGGGCGGGCGTTCCAACGGCAATTTCAGCTGGCTCAAGGTCGTGGCGAAGTCACATGGTGAATGGGTAGGCAAGGTATAGGCGGCGGGCCGTTGCGCCGCGAGACGGCGGGCGGGCGCGCTTGGGGATATAGGCCACGATAGGTGTGGACGCAGGAAGCGGGTGTGGATGCTCGTGTGGACGCCGGTGTGGACGGCCGTGTTCAAATGATCCACGGGCCTGTTGAGCGTTAATCTTCTGGGGACTTCGACGCTCTCGCCGACTGCGGCATGATCCGGCGGCGAACGCTTCGGCGTCGCCGCGATTC
The DNA here is from genome assembly GCF_056395525.1 of Caulobacter sp. 10L414. Classification (NCBI taxonomy): domain Bacteria; kingdom Pseudomonadati; phylum Pseudomonadota; class Alphaproteobacteria; order Caulobacterales; family Caulobacteraceae; genus Caulobacter; species Caulobacter sp. 10L414. The sequence continues at coordinate 25,945 of NZ_JBFTJR010000048.1, read as the reverse complement.
ACTTTCGGAGCTGCAACCTGGCCCAGACCGCCGCCACCGCCGACCTCGCCGCCTGGCGCGAGCAGATGACCAGGCCGCCCGGCGCCCTGGGCCTGGCCGCCCGCGCCGTGCAACTGAAGGTCAACCGGATCATCCCGGAAAAGGTCCATGCCGCCATCACCACGGCGATGCAGGGCATGACCCGGGCCATTCTCACCGGTTCGGACTTCGCCACCGGAGCGCCGCTGGTCTCGGCCACGCTGGACGAGCGGCTGGAGCGCGTGCGGGCGGCGATCGACAACTGGAAGAAGGCCGCCGCCGCCGAGGGCGGGATCGCCGGAGCAGGGGGCTTCGTCCTGGCCGCCGCCGACTTCCCGCTGCTGATGAGCTTCAAGATCAAGCTGCTGTTCGAGATCGCCGCCGCCTTCGGCCATGAAGGCTCGGAGCTCTCCGAACGGCTCTACATCCTGCACATCTTCGAACTGGCCTTCTCCGACGCGGCCCATCGGGCCAAGGTGTTCGGGGCCATGGACGGCTGGGACGCACGCCGGCATCCAACCGATCTCTCGGGCTTCGACTGGCGGGCCTTCCAGCAGCAGTACCGCGATCACATCGATCTGGCGAAGCTGGCCCAGCTGCTGCCGGTGGTCGGCGCGCCGGTGGGGGCGATCGTCAACTGGCGCCTGGTCGAAAAGCTCGGCCACACGGCGGTGATGGCCTACCGGATGCGGCTGGAGGCGCAGCCGGCGCTGACCGGTCGAGGCTCGACCTAACGCTGATCGCGGGGCTTCACCTTCACCGGCTTTCCGGCGCAGGAGTGGTGTCGGACGACGTCGGGCGGATCGCCCGCGCAATGAAAGCCCGAGTTCGAGAACATCGGCTCTCCGGTCAGCAGGGCCTTGGCGCCGCCTATGATCAGGATCGGCAGCGCCACCAGCACGAACAGCACGGTGAAGATCTTGAAGAGCTTCATCTTCGTGGTGGTGACGTAGCTGGAAGAGATCATGCGCGCCCTGATCCGATTTTCTCGGCGATCGTAAGGGTCAGGCCAGCGCCTGGTCGATCGCCTTCTGCAGGTTCTCGGGGCTTTCGGCGCCGACCACCGCCACCTTGCCCGCGAAGATCGCCACCGGCACGCCGGTGACGCCGCCGCGCACGGCCATGGCGTGCTGCTGGACGATCACGTCCTTGTCGGCGCCTTCAGCCAGCAACTGCAGCACCGCGACCTCGTCCATGCCCGCGGCCTTGGCGATCTGGCCCAGCACGACGGGGTCGCCGATGTCGCGGCCTTCCTCGAAATAGGCGGCGAACAGGCCCTCGACCACGGCGTCCTGCACGGCCGCGCCGCGCGCCCAGCGGATCAGGCGGTGGGCGGCGCTGGTGTTGGGCGACAGGGCGATCTTGTCGAAGGCGAAGTCGATGCCTTCCTCGGCGCCGGCCTCGACCAGGGCCTCGTGCACGGCCTTGAGGCGCGCGGGATCCTTGAACTTGCCGGCCATGTAGGCGGCGCGGTCGACGCCTTCCTCGGGCAGGGTCGGGTCCAGCTGGTAGGGACGCCAGACGAGGATCGGCTCGAGGTCGGGACGCGCGGCCAGGGCGCTCTTCACCCGGCGCCAGCCGAGATAGCACCACGGGCAGACGACGTCGGCGACGACGTCGACGGTGATCGGCTGGCCCATGGGGGAACTCCTAGACTGAAGCGTGACAGCCGAAAGTGTCTGCGGTTTCGGCGCCCGTCACGCGTCTGGTTAAGTTAGATGGCCTTCTGGAGGGCTTGTGAAGCGGCGCGCTCCAGCGCGTGGATGGCGGTTTCGCCCGGCTCGATCTGGGCGACGCCGATGTCGAATTCGCAGACGAACGGGCTGCGGTCCTCGCCGGCGTCGAAGGCGGTGCAGCCGATGACGGCGGCGATGCGTTCGGCGGCGGCCTTGGCGGCGGCCAGGTTCGTGGCCGGCAGGGCCAGGGCGAAGACCTCCGGAGCCAGGCGGGCGGCGGTGTCCTCGACGCGCACCAGGCGGCCGACCATCGAGCCGATCTGCGGGATGGCGCGGTCCAGCCAGCCGTTCTGGCGCGCCCAGACCACGTCGGTCTTGTCGGCCACGCGCAGCACGCCGATCGACAGCGGACGGCCGCGCTCGCGCGCGGCGCCGGCTAGGCGGGCCAGGTGGGCGGCGAACAGATCGCGGGTGAACAGGCCCGTGGCCGCGTCCATCAGGCCCGAGCTGCGGGCCTTCTCCAGCGCGCCGCGGATGGCTTCGCCGCGACGATAGTTGCGGGCCAGCTCGATGACCCGGCGGGCGGTGTCGCCTTCGGGCGTCTGCGGCGAGGCCACGTCGGACACGCCGCGATGGAACGCCTCGGACATGGTCACGTAGCTCTCGGCGTTCATGTAGAGCAGCGCCGGGATGTGGAAGAGGCGGGTGTTGCGCCGCATGCCCGCGGCGATCGACAGCGCTTCCTGCTGGTTCTCGCCGGCCCACAGCACCACCGCGTCGAAGGCCCGCTCGTGCAGGTAGTCGAAGGCGGTGTAGGCGGTGAAGGCGCCGACCACGTCGGCGCCGCCGCGGGTCAGGGCGTTGGACAGGGCCAGGAATTGCGGGGCCGGCTCGCCGATGGCCAGCACGCGATAGGGCGCGCTGGAGGCTTCCGGCAGGTCCAGCCGGCGACCGCGATCGCCGAAGGTGGTCAGGCGAAGCTCGAACTCTTCTTCGGCGATCGCCGTGCGCACCAGGGATTCCAGGCGCAGCACCGCCTGCGACGGATGCAGCGGCGGCGACAGGGTCAGGTCGAAGGCGCTCTGGCCCACGTCCGTGCCTGGCTCGCCGATGGCGATCACCGGCAGGCGGCGAGGGGCCACGGCCGCCTTGAGGCGGCGAGCGAGCGTCTGGCTGTCGGGACCGGCCGCGTCCAGGTCGACGATCACGGCCTCGATCTGCAGGTCGCCCAGCGCGGCGAGGGCGGCGTAGGGGCCGCGCGCGGTGATGGTGCGCCAGCCCAGGCGGTCCAGCCCTTCGGACAGGGGACCGGCCCGCGTGTCGTCACGCGCCACGATCAGGATCCGGGCGTTCACCGCCAAATTCGTTCTCCGCTGGCGCAGGCCTTTGATTCGCGAGCCAACATAGCAGAGGCGAGGGTGCGGCAAAGGGATGCGTGGTCGCAGTCTTTACCTTGTCGACAGGCGATTTCTCCCGGGCTTGCCTGACCGGGCGTCAACCGGGTCCTACTGCCGCCAACGAGATCGAAACGGGAGGACGCGATGGGCCAGGGACCGCTGTCTGGGCTGAAGGTGCTGGAGTTCGCCGGGATCGGCCCCGGGCCGTTCTGCGGCATGCTGCTGTCGGACCTCGGCGCCGACGTCGTGCGCATCGATCGCAAGGGCTCGGGCCGCTCGTCGCCGGCCGACGTCACCGCCCGCGGCCGCCGCTCGGTGGCGCTGGACCTCAAGCAGCCCGCCGCCGTCGAGACCTGCCTGAAGCTGATGGAGACCGCCGACGCGGTGTTCGAGGGCTTTCGCCCCGGCGTGATGGAGCGCCTGGGTCTCGGGCCCGACGCGGCCCTGGCCCGCAATCCCAAGCTCGTCTACGGCCGCATGACCGGCTGGGGCCAGACCGGCCCCTACGCCAAGGCCGCCGGCCACGACATGAACTACATCGCCATCACCGGCGCGCTGGACGCGATCGGAACGCAGGACAAGCCGATCCCGCCGCTGAACCTGGTCGGCGACTTCGGCGGCGGGGCGCTCTATCTGGCCTTCGGCCTGCTGGCCGGCGTGATCCACGCCCGCGAAACGGGGCAGGGGCAGGTCATCGACTGCGCCATGAGCGACGGCGCGGCCTCCTTGATGGCCATGTTCTACGGCTTCAAGGCCATGGGCATGTGGCGCGAGGGGCGGCGGGGCAACCTGCTCGACGGCGGCGCCCACTTCTACGACACCTACCAGTGCGCCGACGGCAAGTGGGTGTCGATCGGCTCGATCGAGCCGCAGTTCTACCTGCTGCTGCTGGAGAAGACCGGGATCACCGATCCCCACTTCCAGGCCCAGATGAGTCGCGACGACTGGCCGGCCCTGCGCGAGAAGCTGGCCGCGGTGATCGCGACCAAGACCCGCGACGAGTGGTGCGCGATCATGGACGCCACCGACGTCTGCTTCGCCCCCGTCCTGTCGATGGACGAAGCCCCGGACCACGCCCACAACAAGGCCCGCGAGACCTTCGTCGAGGTCGCCGGGGTCATCCAGCCCGCGCCCGCGCCGCGTTTCTCGGCCACGCCGGGCGTGATCCAGGGACCGCCGCCGAAGATCGGGGCCGACAACGCCTCGGCCCTGGGCGACTGGGGCTTCGACGCGGCGGCGATCGCCGAGCTGGAAGCGGCCGGCGCGCTCTGACGCAAGCTGACAACGGCGTTCAGATGCGGTTCAGGCGGCGAATCCTAACTTCGAACTGTGACCGGCCGCCGTGCCAACCCGTCCCTCGATGCGACGGCCGGTTCAGGCAAGACCTGCGGAGACGCGTCGCTTTCCCTGAGGCGGCGCGTCTTTGACGTTTTGGAGAGCGGCGCCGTCGAAGGGTTGCTTCACCGGGCGCGGGGAGGCAGTTTCCGGCGAATGCAGCCCCCCAAGGCCCCCATTCGCTGGCGAGACCTCGATCTCGACCCGATCCACTGGGTTCAGGAAATCCTCCGCGTTCTCGGCCTGGCCCTGTCCAGGCTGTGGGGGCGCGACGTCATGCTCTATGTGGGCGGCGTCTCGTTCTTCGCGCTTCTGGCGGTGTTTCCGGGCCTGGCCATCCTGATCGGCCTCTACAGCCTTCTGCTCGACCCCAACACCGCCGCCCGCCAGGCCGACGCCCTGGCCTTCATGATGCCCACCGGCGCGCGGCCGATCTTCCAGAGCGAGATGCAGCGCCTGGCCCACGCGCCGGTCTATACCGTCTCGCTGCAGAGCCTCGTCATCCTGGTCATCGGCGTCTACGCCGCCCATCGCGGCTTCAAGGCGCTGCTGGCGGGGCTGTCGTTCATCCATGACGAGGAGGACCAGCGCGGCTTCTTCGGCTTCAACCTGATGGCGCTGTTCGTGCTGATCGCGGCGTTCGGCATGCTGTTCCTGATGTCGGGGGTGTTCCTGACCTTCCGGCTGCTCTCCAGCACCCTGAACCTGCGACCGCTGGAAGGCGTGTCGTGGATCCAGAGCGAATGGACCTGGGCGACGCTGGGCCTCGTCATCGGCATGACCCTGATCTACCGCTACGCCATGTCCCGCCAGCCCGTCGGCTGGCGCGCCTCGCTGACCGGCGGCGTCGCGGCGGGCCTGTTCTGCGTCTTCATGTCGTGGGCCAGCGCCTTCTACGTCGAGAAGGTGGCGCATCTGGGCGCGACCTACGGCTCGATCTCGGCTGTGATCATCTTCCTGATCTGGCTGTCGTGGAGCGTGAACGCCGTGTTCTTCGGCGGCGCGCTGGCCACCGAGGTCGAGATCGCGCTCGACGAGCGGCCCCAGGCCCTGGTCGACGGCCCCAAGGCCATCGCCCTCAAGGCGCCTTCGTCACCCGAAAGCTGATCGCGCCCGACGGCAGGTCCTCGACGCCCTCCAGCGTCGCGCCCAGCTGGCGGGCGAAGTGCGGCACGTCGATGCGCGCCAGCGGATCGTCGGCCAGCAGGCGCACCGTCGCCCCGGCCGGCGCGTGCTCCAGCGCCCGGCGCAGGCGCAGCGTCGGCACCGGGCAGCGATGGCCGCGCGCGTCGACCTCGATGTCGCTCACGAAAACACCTGCTCGGCTTCCTGCGCCGTAAGGATCCGGTGCTTGCCGGGCTCCAGGTCGGCCGGCAGCGTTATGCCGCCGATCCGCTCGCGGTGCAGGGCCGTGACGTGGTTGCCCATGGCCGCGAACATCCGGCGCACCTGGTGATAGCGGCCCTCGGTGATGGTCAGGCGGGCGGTCCTGTCGTCCACCACGTCCAGTTGCGCCGGCAGCAGCGGCTTTTCCTCGCCCTCCAGCATCAGCGTCCCGCTGGCGAAGGCCTCGCCCTCCTTGCCCGACAGCGGGCGGTCGAGGCTGGCCAGATAGGTCTTGGCCACGTGCCGCTTGGGCGAGATCACCCGGTGCAGGAAGTCGCCGTCGTCGGTGATCAGCAGGAGGCCCGAGGTGTCCTTGTCCAGCCGCCCCACGCTCGACAGCGCAGGATCCCGGATCTGCCAGCGGCGCGGCAGCAGGTCGTAGATCTTGGCCCCGTCCTCCCGGTGCGAGCACACCACGCCCAGGGGCTTGTTCATCAGCAGCACCAGCGGCGCGGGCGGATCGATCGGAACCCCGCGAACGAACAGGTGCTGGGGCAGGTCGGCGGTCACGGCGATGCGCTTGCCGGCGTCCTTCAGCGGCACGCCGTCGAAGGTTACCTTGCCGGCCGCCACCAGGGCCTGGACCTCGCGTCGCGCGCCATAGCCCAGATTGGCCAGCAGCCGGTCCAGCCGCGCCATCAGCGCCTTGGTCATTTCACGGCCTCGAGCACCTTGAAGCCTTCCTGGTCGACCACGGGCTTCACGCGGGCGAAGTGGTCGGCCAGCACGGCCTCGTAGGGCAGGTGACGGTTGGCCACCAGCCACAGCACGCCGCCCTTCTTGAGTAGCGCGGCCGCGCCGCGGATGAAGGCCTGGCCCAGCGCCTTGTCCTCGCCGCCGCCTTCATGGAACGGAGGGTTGGAGACCACGAAGTCCAGGTTCGACAGTTCCGGCAGGCCAAGGCGGATGTCGGCGTGCGAGAAGCTGACCCGCGCGTCGTCGACATTGCGCTGGGCCGCGTCCAGCGCCCGGCGGTCGATGTCGACCAAGGCCAGCTTGGTCACCTTGGGCGAGGCCAGCACCTGGTGGGCCAGCACCCCGATGCCGCAGCCCAGATCCGCGCCGGCGCCCGAAAAGGCGGGCAGGGCCTGCATCAGCAGGGCGGTGCCGGTGTCGAGCCGGTCCCAGCTGAATACGCCCGGCTGGGTCCACAGGCCCTCGCCGTCGATACGGCGCGGCGCGCCTTCGGCCAGGGCTTCGGAGAGGCCCGTCGGCGCCTCGGGGCGCAGGGTCACGCAGATGCGGTGGTGACGACGGGCGTCCTCGCCGATCGTGCAGCCGAACGCCGACAGCTCCTTCTTCAGGCGCAGGCCGCCGCGATCCTTGGGTGCGGCCACGGTCAGGCGACCGCCGGCCTTCAGCGCCCGCAGGGCCTGGGCCAGCACGTAGCGCCGCTCCACCGCGCCGGCCGGAGCCAGCACCACGAAGGCGTCCAGCGAGGCGTCGGCCAGGCCTTCCAGCGGCTGGGCGCCCGGCACGGTCGGGGCGGTCTGCACGGCGCCGCGCGGCGTCTCGATCACCTCGCGCTGGGGAAAGCCATAGACGGCGGCGGAGATGGTGTCGGTCATGAGCAGAGGATCTTGGGCCGTGGAACGCGAAGGGGGGAAAGGGGCGTTGGTTACCTTGGGCGGKCCCGCGACGCCAGAGTTTCACGCTTTGGCCGCTCGCGCGGCATTGCTTGGAGCAGGGCGTCGAAGCAAGCTTTGGCCATGAACGCCACGGCCCTCATCCTCATCGACCTGCAGCGCGGCATGCTTCCGGAGAACACCGGACCTCGCAACAATCCGGGAGCCGAGGACAACGCCGCCCACCTGCTGCACGCCTGGCGCGTTCGCGGTCTGCCGGTCGTCCATGTGCGCCACATGAGCCGCTCGCCCGAAGGCTCGTTCTGGCCAGGCTCCTCCAACTGCGAGTTCCAGCCCAGGTTCGAGCCCCTGCCGTCCGAGCACCGGGTGGAAAAGAACGTCCCCGACGCCTTCGCCGCCAGCGGCCTGGAGCGCTGGCTGCGCCTGCGCGAAGTGCGTCACCTGGTCGTGGTCGGCGTGGCCACCAACAACTCGGTGGAAGCCACCGTTCGCGCCGCAGCCTGCCTGGGCTTCGACGTCGCCGTGCCGGCCGACGCCTGCTTCACCTTCGACAAGGCCGACCTCGAAGGCGCCGTCCGCGACGCGGCCGAATGGCACCTGATGAGCCTCTCCAACCTCGACGGCGAGTACGCGGTGGTCACGCGGACGGACGAGATCCTGGCGAGGCTGGGGTAGAGCGGAAACCCCTCTCTCTAAGAGAGAGGGCTGCAATTGCTGCTACGGCTCCCGCCGCTCCAGCAGCAGGATCTGCAGGTCCTTCTCCGGCCGCCAGTTCTTGCGGCGCACCTCGAACTGGGTCGGCCCGATCTTCTTCGCGCCATCGGCGCAGAAGCTGACGAGGTTCCTCGGCGAGCCCTTGTCGACCACCAGCCGGAAGTCGCCGATCGGCTCGCTCCAGTTGCCGCCGGTGACCAGCACGTAGTCGATCCATTTCTCGATGAAGGCCCCGTCCTCGCCGCCCGCGCGCCTGACCGCCGCGACCGTGCCGGGATCGACGCAGTACTTGGCCTCCGTCTCGGCCCCGTAGGCGCTGCCCACCGAGGTCGCCACCGTCGCGCCGACCGACGGCGTGTAGGCGTGCTCGACGGCGATCGGCTTGCCGGCCGGGAAGGCCTGCAGCCAGTGATAGGTGGTCTTCAGCACCCAGATCGGCCCCTGGTCCTCGTTGTAGAGGCCAAGCGCCCGGGCTTCCTTCAGCTTGGCGGGCGGCAGGGCCTGCATGGCCTTGGTCGCCGCCTCCTGGTGCACGGCCAGCGGGATCGCGTTGGCGACCAGCCAGGCCGTGCGGTCGACGCCGCCGCCGAACGCCTTCTGCTCGACCTGCGCCTTCACCGGCTTGCCGTCGACCTTGGTCGAGAAGCCCAGGATGTTGGCCGGGTCGTCCACGGGAATCGACACGTCGCCCATGAAGAAGCCGTCGCCACCGATGTCGGGCATCGGAAAGGCCACCCGCAGCGTCACGTCCTTGCCGCTGGTGTTCTCGAACACGTAGCGGACCCGCACGGCGGTCGGCGAGATGTAGAGGTCCTCCGACCGCATGGCTACGGCGGTGGTTTTCGTCAGCACCAGCCCGCCGGCCGCCAGCTCGGCCGAGGTGTCGTTGGCCATGGCCGGGCCCGTGCAGGCGAGGGCGCCGGCAAGAAGAACTGAGCTGAGAAGGGGGCGAAAGGTCATGTCACCGGGATAGCACGGCGACGACGACGAAGAAGTGGCGGACAGGGTGGGATTCGAACCCACGGTAGGCTTCCACCTACGGCGGTTTTCAAGACCGCTGCCTTAAACCACTCGGCCACCTGTCCGGAGCGGGCGGCTATATCAGCGCTCGTGCTTCGGCTCCAGAACGATCTGTCGCAGGCATCCTTAACCAAGCCTAAAAACATCTGAACGAAGCTGAAACCATGATGGGGGACGAACCATCCGGAGTTTTGGCGACGTATGCGGCGCGAGCAAAGATCTGAAATCCGGGCGCTGAAGGTCCTGGGCCTGCTGGCGCTGGGCGCCGCGGGCCTGGCCGCCTGCGCCACGCCCAGCCCGCGCCTGCCGATCGCCAAGGGCCTGCCGAAGTCCACGCCCGACCGCGAATATCACGGCCCGCCGCCGCCCGGTTACGGCCAGGGCCTGCGCGGCACCGAGAAGCCGTATCAGATCAAGGGCGTCTGGTACTATCCGAAGGCCGATCCGAACTACGACGTGGTCGGGACCGGGTCCTGGTACGGCGAGCAGTTCCACAACCGCCGCACCGCCAACGGCGAGGTCTTCGACATGGACCTGCCGTCCGCGGCCCACAAGACGCTGCCGCTGCCGTCCATCGTCGAGGTCACCAATCTGGAGAACGGCCGCAAGATGCGCCTGCGGGTCAATGACCGCGGGCCGTTCGTCGGCGACCGCCTGATCGATCTGTCCAAGGCCGCCGCCGACGAGCTCGGCTATCGCGGCAAGGGTTTGGCCAAGGTGCGCGTGCGCTATATCGGCCCCGCGCCCAAGAAAGCCGCCGACCAGCCCCGGCGCTACGCCTCGATCCCCGCGACGCCGCCGCCGGCCGCGCCCTATCGGGCTCCGGTCGCGCCGCCGCCGCGCGAGCCCGAGATCGTCAATGTTTCCGCGCCGCCGTCGGGCGCCTATCGCGTCCAGGCCGGCAGCTTCGCCAACCGCGACAACGCCGAGCGCGCCGCCGAGCGGCTGTCATCCGCTGGCCGCGTCACCGTCGAGCCGATGGAGCGTTCGGGCGGCACGCTCTATCGCGTGCTGGTCAGCGCCGGCGACGACGAGGGCCTGGCCTGGGGCGTCCGCGATCGCGTCGCTTCGCTGGGCTTCAACGACGCCACGGTGCTGCGGCCCTAGGCGCTGTCGGGCTCGTCGCCCCAGTCGAGCCAGACCTGGTACTGGATCAGGCGCTCGCTGGTGTTCGCCTCGGCCACCAACGCAGTGACCAGGGCGTGGGAATCTCGCGCCCGGTCGGGCCAGGGCCGCGCTGCTTCTTCGGGATGCTGGCCGAACAGGCTGAACTCCGGCGTCAGCTGCTGGTATTCGTCCGCCAGGGCATAGGCCTCGATCGTGTGGACGATGCGGTCGGCGGCTAGGCAGAGGTCTGAGAGGGCCAGCAGGTCCTGGCCCGTGATCAAACTCCCGGGGCCATAGCCCGAAAGCCCCTCGGCGAAGACGGCTTCCGCTTTGGTTCCTGCTCGTGCGTCATTGGCGGCCATGACCGAAACATAGCGCCGACGGCCCCTGGGTCCATCCGTTCCCCACTCGGCGTCTGGACAAGCCTCGCGTTCCAGCCGATTTGAGGCCGATGGCCAGCGGAACGTTCATCAGCTTCGAAGGCGGCGAGGGCGCCGGCAAGTCGACCCAGGTGCGCCTCCTGGCGCAGCGCCTGGAGGCGCTCGGCCGCGAGGTCGTGCTCACCCGCGAGCCGGGCGGCAGCCCTGGCGGCGAGGCGATCCGCGAGCTTCTGGTGCACGGCGCGGCCGACCGCTGGTCGCCGGTCACCGAGACTCTTCTGATGTACGCCGCCCGCCGCGACCACGTGGAGCGGGTGATCCGTCCGGCCCTGGCGCGCGGGGCGGTGGTCGTCTGCGACCGCTTCGCCGATTCGACCCGGGCCTATCAGGGCGCCGGCGGCGATGCGCCCGCCACGCTGATCGCCAGCCTCGAGCAGCACGTGCTGGGCGCCACGATCCCGGCCCTGACCCTGGTGTTCGACCTGCCCGCCAGCGTGGGCCTAGAGCGCGCCAACGCCCGCGGCGGCGCCGCCCGTTTCGAATCCAAGGGCCTGGATTTCCACGAGCGCCTGCGCGCCGGCTTCCTTGAGATCGCTCGCCGCGAGCCCGAGCGCTGCGCGGTGATCGACGCCACCGCCTCGATCGACGAGGTCTCGCAAGCCGTCTGGGGCGCCGTCAGCGAACGGCTGGACCTGGCATGAGCGACGCCCCTCCGCACCCGCGCGACGTCTTCTCGCTGGACGGCCAGGAGAAGGCCGAGCTGTCGTTCCTCGATGCCCTGGGCCGGGGAAGGCTGCACCACGCCTGGCTGCTGACCGGCCCCGAGGGCGTGGGCAAGGCCACGCTGGCCTACCGCATGGCCCGCCGGCTGCTGGGCGCGCGCGAGGACAAGTCGTTCGGCGTGCTGGGCTCGGCCCCGTCCGACTTCGTCAGCCGCCAGGTCGCCGCCCGCTCGCATCCCGACCTGATGGTGCTGGAGCGCGCCACCGACGACGGCAAGGCCCGCAAGTCGATCCCCGTCGACGAGGCCCGCCTGCTGCCGGGTTTCTTCGCCAACTCGCCGGCGACTTCGCCCTATCGGGTGGCGATCATCGACGCCGCCGACGACCTCAACGTCAACGCCGCCAACGCGGTGCTCAAGACGCTGGAGGAGCCGCCGCCGCGCGGGCTGATCCTGCTGATCAGCCATTCGCCGGGCAAGCTCCTGCCCACCATCCGCTCGCGCTGCCGGCGCCTGGCCGTGCCCGCGCCCGGCGTCGAGCGCGCCGCCGACATGGTCGAGCACAGCCTGGGCCTCGACCGCCGCCAGGCCGAGCGCCTGGGCCGCATGGCCCACGGCGCGCCCGGCAAGGCCCTGCAGCTGGCCGCCGCCAAGGCGCTGGAGGCCGACGACACCGCCGGCGAGATCCTGCGCAAGCTGCCCGAGATCGACGAGGCCGCGCTGCTGGCGCTGGCCGACACCTTCAAGGGCGCCGAGGGCCAGGCCCGCTTCGAGCTTCTGTTCGAGCGCCTGGCCGACCAGATCCACGCTATGGCCACGGGCATGGCCGGCGATCGCACGCCCTCGGGTCTCGACCGCTGGGCCGCCGCCTGGGAGCGCCTGGTGCGCTGGCCGATCGAGGCCGAGGCGGTGAACCTCGACCGCGCAGACGTGTTCTGGACGGCGATTGCGGACTTGCGCGCCGCGGCGAAGGCCTCCATCTGACCGCATGCTCATCGACAGCCACGTAAACCTGCACGCGCCCCAGTTCGCCGAGGACCGCGACGCGGTCATCGGCCGCGCCCGCGAGGCCGGCATCGAAATGATGCTGACCATCTGCGACAAGATCCCCAATTTCCCGGCCGTCCACGCCATCGCCATGGCTGAGAGCGACATCTGGTGCACGGTCGGCGCTCACCCGCACGAGGCCAAGGATCACACCGACCTGACGACCGCCCACCTGGTCGAACTGGCCGGCAAGCCCAAGGTCGTCGGCATCGGCGAGACGGGGCTGGATTTCCACTACGACCTGTCGCCGCGCGAGGTTCAGGCCGCCGTGTTCCGAGAGCACGTCGCCGCCGCCCGCGAGACGGGCCTGCCGCTGGTGGTCCACACCCGTGAGGCCGACGACGTCATGGGCCAGATCTTGGAGGAGGAGCACGCCAAGGGCGCCTTCAAGATCCTGATGCACTGCTACACCAGCGGCGCAGACCTCGCCCGCCGGGCCGCCGCCCTGGGCGCCTGGTTCTCGGTCTCGGGCATCGCCACCTTCAAGCAGGCCGAGGACGTGCGCGCGGTGATCCGCGACATGCCGGCCGAGCGCATCATCGTCGAGACCGACTGCCCGTACCTGGCCCCCGTGCCCATGCGCGGCCGCCGCTGCGAGCCGGCCCACCTGCCGCACATCGTCGACAAGCTGGCCGAGATCCGCGGCTGGACCCGCGCCGACGCTGAAAAGCGCTCGGAAGACGCCTTCTTCGCCCTGTTCGACGCGATACCGCGTCCATGACCGGCGGCCGGCTCGAGTTCACCATCCTCGGCAGCGGCTCCTCGGGAGGGGTGCCGCGCGCCGACGGCAATTGGGGCGACTGCGATCCGGCCGAACCTAGGAACCATCGCTCGCGCTGCTCGATGCTGGTGCGGCGGCTGTCGGGCGGCGATCCGCGCGGCGACACCACCGTGCTGGTCGACACCTCGCCAGACCTGCGCCTGCAGACGGCGCGGGCCGGAGCGGGGCGCATCGACGCGGTCCTCTTCACCCACGACCATGCCGACCAGGCCCACGGCATCGACGACGTGCGCCCGTTCTTCCTCAATCACCGCTTCCGCATTCCGACCTACATGGACGCGGCCACGCATGAGGGCCTGCTGACCCGCTTTTCCTACGTCTTCGAGACCAAGGGCGGTTATCCGGCCATCTGCGAGGCGCGCCATCTGCCGCCGCACGGCCAGGCCTGGAGCGTCGAAGGGCCCAGCGGCGAGATCCCGGTCGTCAGCTTCGACGTCGATCACGGCGAGATCCGCGCGGCCGGCTTCCGCTTCGGCGGCGTCGCCTACGCGCCCGACGTGCTGCAGATCCCCGAGGAGAGCTGGCCGGTGCTGGCCGACCTCGACGTGCTGATCGTCGACGCCCTGCGCTGGGCCCCGCATCCCACCCACGCCAATGTCGAGCGGGCTCTGTCCTGGATCGAGCGGGCCAGGCCCCGGCGCGCGATCCTCACCAACCTGCACATCGACCTCGACTACAACGCCCTGGCCGCCAGGCTGCCGTCGGGCGTCGAGCCGGCCTACGACAACATGCGCTTCGAGGTCGCGATCTAGCGCTGCTAGTGCAGCGTCGCCGTCGATACGGGCGGGGCGTGGTCGACCGGTTCGCCCATGCGCACGGGCAGGGGCGCGCCGTCCAGGGCCAGGGCGTGGTTGAGCGCGCGAACCAGCACGGCGGCCACGTCGGGCCGCGCCACCAGCGGCGACAGCAGGCGCGAGGCCAGGCCCGGTGCGGCGGCTGCCAGGCCGCAGGCCGTCACCAGCCTCTGTTCGTCGATGGCGTAGCCGGCGCAGTGCGGGCACTGGATCTGCAGCGGCCGCACGAGCTCGCCCTCGACCAGCATCATGGTCTGCAGGAACAGCGAGGCCGTGCGCGGCGAGGCGGCGCGGGCGAAGGCCGCGCGGATGGTGGTGTCGGCCGGCTGGCCCTGCAGGCGGAGCGCCGCCCAGGTGCGCAGTCCCCAGAGCAGCAGCCGCTCGCCGCGCGCCAGGCCTTCGGGGCCGGTGTCTTCGAAATCGAGATCCAATCCGCAGGCGCAGCTCATCAGGGGGCTCCAGGCGGGAAAAGGCGTCCGGCGGAGGGGAGCCCCGCCGGACGCAGTCGATGTGGGTGAGGGGAGGAAACCCGACATCGTATTTGAGAATTAATCTCAACAAGGTCTAGGTCGCTCGTTGTTGCGAGTCAATCGCATAAAATCATATACACCTTATGCGAGTATATGTGCTTCTATCGCCGCCTTGCGGTCGTGTTGGGGGTGGCATGGCGGGGCGATCGACGATGCTCGTGTGGGCGGCTTGCGCCGTCCTGGCGGCGGTGGCCGCACAGGCCCGGGCCGCGGCCTGGACCCAGCCCAAGGGCGGCAAGGAGTTCATCGTCAGCCTGCATCGGCAGGACAGCACGCACGGCTTCGATCTGGAGGGCGAGGCGGTCGACATCGTCGACTATCGCAAGACCGAGCTGCAGGGCTTCGCCGAATACGGTCTGTCGGACAAGCTGACCATCAGGGCCCAGGCGTCTGTCCGTCGGCTGCGTACGCGCAACGCCCGCGACACCGAGCCTGGTCATGTGGAGCTGGCCGCGCGCTACCGCATGCTGGCGGGCGAGACCTGGGTGCTGTCGAGCGAGAGCGCGGTGCGGCTGCCCGGCGGCGACGGGGATCCCGGCGCGGCCCAGCGCGGATCCGCCAAGGCCGAGTACGACAGTCGCGTGCTGCTCGGAAAAAGCTGGCTGGCGGCCGACCGGCCCGTCTTCCTCGACCTGCAGGCCGGCCTGCGCCGCCGCGACGGCGAGGCGCCCGACGAGCGGCGGCTGGAGGTCACGCTGGGCGGCCGTCCGACCAGCCGATTGATGCTGCTGGCCCAGGTGTTCGACGTCTCGTCGCTGGGGGCCGGGCAGGGGGTCTTCGAGGCCTATCGCTACAGGAACCTGCAGTTCACCGCCGTCTACGAGCTGCCGGCCGGATGGTCTGTGCAGGCCGGGGCGGTCGGCACCGCCTCGGGCCGCAACGCCCTGCGCGAACGCGGCGGCGTCGTCGCCCTGTGGCGGCGCTTCTGAGGCTTCAGGACGGGACGCGGCGCGCCAGTTCCTCCAGGCGGCGTGCCGGGGCATCGGAGATCGCCGCCCACAGCAGCCGGGCCAGTTCCAGGCGATAGACGGCCGCATAGCCGGCCGTGAACGGCGAGGCAGCGCTGCCGGGCGGCTCGGCCGCCTTGGCGTTGGCCAGGTCGCGCCTTGTCAGCACCAGTTCGCGGGGAATCGGCACGTCGCCATTGCCGGCGGCCACCCACCGATCGGCCTCGACCGCGGCGAAGGCGGCGGCCTGCACCAGGGCGCGCGCGCCGCGCACGTCGCCGACCGCTCCGGTCATCACCGTCGATCCCGCCGCCGGGTCGCGGGTCACCTTGAAGTCGAGGCTGGCCACGCCACGCTGCAGCGTGACGGACCACTGGTCGTCGGGTGTGTTCATCATGAACGCTTTAGCGACCGAGTCGCCTGGCGGGAAGGGAGCGGCGTATCGCCGTTACACATTGCCGCGACGGTCTGTCCGGCCGGGATGCACAGACTGCGACCTTTTGGCAGTCCTGTCTGAAATTAGGATCTGGTTAATCATGATTGGCGAGCCTGTGGACGTCTTCTTTTGAAGGCGCCCCACCATCACTCAACTTTTCACAGCCCGRCTTTCTGGCCGGGCTGTTTTTTTGTCAGAAGGCGCTTGCGCCGAGTCAGTCGGGCGGCTATCAACCGCGCCTCGACAGAGAGCGACCTGTTCCGCGGTAGCTCAGTGGTAGAGCAGCCGGCTGTTAACCGGCTGGTCGTAGGTTCGAATCCTACCCGCGGAGCCACTCTTCCTTCGATGTTTTCGAAGCGTCGCMGGCGAGAATTCCTCCACAAGAACATCAGCTTTCATCCGAATGCGACGTTCATGCGTCTTGCGCCGAGTCAGTTCGGCCGCTATCAACCGCCTCCTCGACAGAGAGCGACCTGTTCCGCGGTAGCTCAGTGGTAGAGCAGCCGGCTGTTAACCGGCTGGTCGTAGGTTCGAATCCTACCCGCGGAGCCACTCTCTAGTTTTCGGCTTGGCCGAAATTGGCCGAGCCCTTCCTCCTCATTTCATCTGTGCTTGCCGCGCTGGCGGCGCCATGCTCACGCGCGATGCGCCATGCCTCGTCGCATCGCCGATGTTCTTTGCTCGGGAGATGTAGCGTGGGCCAATCGCGGTGGCGCGGCCTGTTGAAGGCGTCGTCGGGCGCGGTGCTGGCGGCCTGCTGGAGCGGCGGCGGTTTCCTGATCCTGACGGCGCTCCTGCTCGTGTCCGACGGCGGCGCTGTTCGGCTGGCCCTGGATCTGTTCTTGGGGGCGCTGACCGGGATCGTCATGCTGCCGCTCAGCCTGCTCTTCGGCGGCGTCCCGGCGACGCTGGCCGTGCTGCTGATCGGGATTCCATTTCACCTGTGGGCCGTGCGGCTGGGGTGGGGGCGAGGCGCCTACGTCGTCGCCGGCTTGCTGGCCGGAGCGGTCACGGGCCTGGGCGTCTCCTGGTTCTCATCGGCGATCGCGCCCGACGACGCGTTCGGTGTTTCGATCGGATGGGCGTGGCTTGTCGTGTGCGGCCTGGCGGGCGCCGTCGGCGGCTGGCGCTTCCACGGGCTCGCCGGCGCGCCTACGACCCGATCAGCTTCTGCAGTTCCCGGTAGTAGGTCTCGGTGTACTGGTGCTGGCGATCCAGGGCCTCCAGCATCCCTGGGCGGGTGAACACCTCGGCGGGGATCGTCACGCCCTTGCGGCCGTGGCGCACGCACAGGCCGTCGGCGATCAGCGCGCCCACGTGGCGACGCACCGTCTCTGCCGGCATGGCCAGCGAGTCGGCGACCTGCACCACGGTGACCGGCCGGCGCTGGGCGTCCTTGGCCAGTTCGTCCTTGGCGTCGAAGCCGGCGTTGGGGCGGATGTGGGCCACATTGGCCACCCAGATGGTCGTGAAGACGATGGCGCGCACGGGATCGTCGGCGTGCAGGCCCTTGGCCACGTCCAGCGAACGCAGGAAATAGCCCGCCGATAGGCGGATGACCGCGCGCCGAACATCCGTACTCATGCCTGCTCCCAAAGAAAGCCGCTCGGTGCAGGCTGAGGCCGAGTCGTCTCTGTGAGAAAATTCACCATGTCCCCATTTTGGGGGCAGTGTGCTTTTCGAGGAGGCGCCGCGCCGCGATTTGCGCCATACGGGCCGCCGATTCAGGGGAAGGCGGACGCGGGGGGCGCGTTGGGGCATGAGTGACATCGAAGCCAAATTGCGAGAAGCGGCGGCCGCCGTCGGCGTGGCCGAGCGGATCGAGGCGCTTCTGAAAAGCGTCGAAGAGGCCATCGAGGCCTATCCGGACGACGCCGATCCTCGCTATCTGACCCGCCTCATCGACCAGCGCACGGCCTTGCTGGATCCCGATCTGCCGTTGATTGCGCGCATCGCCGTGCAGCTTTGCGAGAACGACGCCGCGCGCGCCGCGGTGCTCGGTCCGCCGCTGGCCACGGCCGCCACCGTCTACCCGCTGATGAAGCCGGCGGTGAATCAGTTGCGCCGTCTGCTCGGCGAGACGGCCTGAGTCGGGAAAATCCTCGGCGCGATTGGTTGCACGGGCCTGATTGCCTTCCGGCGAGGCCCGGACCTATAAGCCTCTCGAACTGCTGTCCGAGGAAGTCCATGAGCTCCGATTTCGCGGCTGCCCGCCTGAACATGGTGGAAAGCCAGATCCGCACCGCCGACGTGACCGACCTGCCGTTGCAGGACGCCCTGCGGGTGGTTCCGCGCGAGAACCTCGTGCCCGCCGGCAAGGCCTATCTGGCCTATGCCGACGCCGAGGTCGAATACGCTCCGGGCCGCACGCTGATGCGCCCGCGCGACATCGGCAAGCTGCTGCAGAACCTCAAGCCGCGCGCGGGCGAGAAGGCCCTGGCCATCGCCGCGCCCTACGCGGCCGTGGTGCTTGAGACCATGGGCCTTTCGGTCACCCGCCTCGACGGCGACGACCTGACCGCCGTGCAGGGCGGCGAATACGACGTGATCGTCTGCGAAGGCGCCGTGCCGAAGGCTCCGGCCTCGTGGACGGGCGCCCTGGCGCTGAACGGTCGCCTGGGCGTCGTCGAGCGCGAGGGTCCGGTCGGTCGCGCCGCGATCTACGCCCGGGCCGAGGACGGCCTGGCCCGTCGCGCGGCTTTCGATTCGACGCCGTCGCTGCTGGCCGGGTTCCCGGTCGAGGCTGGCTTCGCTTTCTGACCTCATGACGGGACGTCCGGGTGCTGAACCCGCCCGGACGCTCTCATAGGTCCCTCAAACTGGCGCCTGCTCACCAGGGTTGGGTATTTCATCCAAGCTTGGCTGGTTCTAGTCTGGGGGCCTTGGTGACAAGCGCGTAAGTCCGCGTGAAAAAAGCTTAACTAGCGATGGTCCACGGTGGGCCTTACAGCGCTTGGGTGTAAAGCGCGGACTTCGCGTGTGTTGGGGAATGAGGGATGTCGAAGAGCCGTCGGGCCGGGTTGCTGGCCGCTGCTTGCTGCATGGGTTTGCTGGCCTCGGCGGCTAGCGCCGAGACCCTGACCGACGCGGTCACCCTGGCCTACCAGACCAATCCCACCATCCAGCAGCAACGCGCCGTGCAGCGCGCCGCCGACGAGGGCGTGGTCCAGGCCAAGACCGGCTTCCGCCCGACGGTGGGGCTGGACGGATCGATCTCCGGGTCGCGCACCGATCTGGCGCACCCCCGCACGACGCTGGTCGGCGGCCAGGTGGTCACCGGCGCCGACGTCACCAAGTCCGCCTCCAGCGGCGCCACGCTGTCGCTGTCGCAGCCGCTCTACACGGGCGGTCAGGCCAGCGCCCGGCTGTCGGCCGCCGAAGCCGACGTGCTGGCCGGTCGCGAAGACCTGCGCGGCGTCGAGCAGGGCGTGCTGGCCAACGTCATCACCGCCTATGTCGACGTGCGTCGCGGCCAGGAAAGCCTGCGCATCGCCCAGGAGAATGTCAGCGTCCTGACCCGCCAGCTCGACGAGTCGAACGCCCGCTTCGAGGTCGGCGAGATCACCCGCACCGACGTGGCCCAGTCGCAGGCCCGCCTGGCCGCCGCCAAGGCCAGCCTGTCGTCCTCGCAGGCCAATCTGGCCGTCGCCCGCGCCAACTACGCCCAGATCGTCGGCCAGAACCCGACTGATCTCGCGCCCGAGCCGTCGCTGGTCGAACTGCTGCCGGCCTCGGTCGAGCAGGCCTTCGACGCCGCCGAGGCCAACAACCCGACGGTCCAGTCCGCCCGCTACAGCGAGCAGGCCGCTTCGGCCCGCGTCGCCCAGGCCAAGTCGGCCTACCTGCCCACCGTCTCGGCCGGGGCCAGCCTCGGCTACTCGGCCAACGAGGTGAACGGCGACTACAAGCAGTTCGGCGAGTACGACCGCGCGATCAGCGGCTCGATCACCGCCCGGGTGCCGCTGTTCACCGGCGGCCTGAACGCCTCGAACGTCCGCGCCGCCAAGGAACGCGAGAACGCCGCCCGCATCGCCGTCGAGGGCGCCAAGCGCACCGTCGTCCAGCAGGTTTCGGCCGCCTGGAGCACGCTGCTGGCCGCCCGCGCCAACCTCGTCTCCAACGAGGAGCAGGTGAGGGCGACCAAGATCGCCTTCGAGGGCGTGCGCCAGGAGCAGCAGGTCGGCCTGCGCACCACGCTGGACGTGCTGAACGCCCAGCAGGAACTGCGCGCCGCCGAACTGGCCCTGGTCACCGCTCGTCGCGACGAATACGTGGCCAGCGCCGGCGTCCTGCAGGCCATGGGCGCGCTGGACKTGACCAAGCTGGCGCCCAGCGTCGAGCGCTACGACCCGAAGACCTCCTATGACCGTGTCGTGAACTCGGGTTCGGTGCCGTGGGAGCCGCTCGTGCGCACCCTCGACAAGGTCGCCTCGCCGGCGATCGCGACCTCGTCCGACGGCAAGTAATTCAGTCCAACTTCAGGACGAATCATCGCGGCGCGAATCCTTGGCTTGCTTAAGCCGTGCAAGTCTGCACCATCGGCGGCACGCGTCTTGCGAGGCGCGCAAGGATTCGTAGCCCCTTAATACGGCCCAGCCCATCATGTCCGACCAGAGCTCCCAAGAACCGACGATGGAGGAGATCCTCGCCTCGATCAGGCGGATCATCTCCGAAGACGACGCTCCGGCCGCCGAAGCGGCGCCGCCGCCCGCGCCCGAGCCGGTTCCCGAGCCCGAGCCGGTGATCGAGGACGACGTCCTCGAGCTGACCGATCCGATCGAGCCGCCGGCTCCGGTCGAGACGCTCGGCGACCTCGACCTCTACACCCCGGAACCCGAGCCGGAGCCGGCCTATGAGCCGCCGCCGCCGCCTCCGGAGCCCGCCTACACCCCGCCGCCGGTGTTCAACCGCGACGAAGTGGCCGAGACCCTGGTCGGCGATCACGCCGCCGGCCTGGCCGCCAGCGCCTTCGGCAGCCTGAGCTCGGCCCTGCTGATGCCGGCCAACGGCCGCACGCTGGAAGACGTCGTCCGCGAGCTGCTGCGCCCGCTGCTGAAAGAGTGGCTGGACCAGAATCTGCCGCGCATCGTCGAGAACAAGGTCGAGGAAGAGGTCCACCGGATCTCGCGCGGCCGCGGCGTATGACATCGGCGTCGGGTCGCCCCTAGGCGGCCCCCGACGCCCGGATCTTGAGAAGGCGGTCGCGTTCGCGGCCGCCTTTTCCCGTTCAAATTCCCCGATAATCCCGCCGCCCGGTTTCGCCCGGCGGCCGCAGATGGCATATCCCCTCCGCCATGCTTGAAAAGACCTTCGATCCCAAAGCCGTCGAACCGCGCCTGTACGAAGCCTGGGAGGCCTCCGGGGCCTTCAAGCCGAGCGAGGATCCGAACGCCGAGCCGTTCGTCATCGTGATCCCGCCGCCGAACGTGACGGGCAGCCTGCACATCGGCCATGCCCTGAACAACACGCTGCAGGACGTGCTGACCCGCTTCCACCGCATGCGCGGCAAGGCCGCCCTGTGGCTGCCGGGCACCGACCACGCGGGCATCGCCACCCAGATGGTCGTCGAGCGCCAGCTGGCCGCCGCCGGCAACATCGGCCGCCGCGACATGGGCCGCGAGGCCTTCGTCGACAAGGTCTGGGAATGGAAGGCCGAGAGCGGCGGGGCGATCACCAACCAGCTGCGCCGCCTGGGCGCCAGCTGCGACTGGTCGCGCGAGCGCTTCACCCTCGACGAGGGCCTGTCGGCCGCCGTCCGCAAGGTCTTCGTCCAGCTGCACAAGCAGGGCCTGCTGTATCGCGACAAGCGCCTGGTCAACTGGGACCCGCAGTTCCAGACCGCCATCTCCGACCTCGAGGTCGAGCAGAAGGAGGTCGACGGCGCCTACTGGCACTTCGCCTATCCGTTGGCCGACGGCGTCACCTACCAGCACCCCGTCGAATTCGACGACGAGGGCAAGGCGACCCAATTTGAGACGCGCGACTACATCGTCGTGGCCACCACCCGTCCCGAAACGATGCTGGGCGACACGGGCGTCGCCGTCCATCCGACCGACGAGCGCTACAAGGACCTGGTCGGCAAGGACGTCGTCCTGCCGATCGTCGGCCGCCGCATCCCGATCGTCGCCGACGACTACGCCGACCCGACCAAGGGCTCGGGCGCGGTGAAGATCACGCCGGCGCACGACTTCAACGACTTCGGCGTCGGCAAGCGCGCCGGCCTGCCGGCGATCAACATCCTGACGCCGGAAGCCAAGCTCAACGACGCCGTGCCGGCCGAGTATGTCGGCATGGACCGCTTCGCCGCGCGCAAGGCCATCGTCGCCCGCGCCGAGGAAGAGGGCTGGCTGAAGGAGATCGAGAAGACCCGCCACATGGTCCCGCACGGCGACCGTTCGGGCGTGGTCATCGAGCCCTACCTGACCGACCAGTGGTACGTCGACGCCTACACCCTGGCCCAGCCGGCCCTGAAGGCCGTCGAGAACGGCGACACCGTCTTCGAGCCCAAGCACTGGGAGAAGACCTACTTCGAATGGCTGCGCAACATCGAGCCCTGGTGCGTCTCGCGCCAGCTCTGGTGGGGCCACCGCATCCCGGCGTGGTTCGGCCCGGAAGGCTCGATCTTCGTCGAGGAGACCGAAGAAGCCGCCTACGCCGCCGCCCGCGCTCAGTTCGGCGCCGACGTCCAGCTGGTCCAGGACGAAGACGTCCTCGACACCTGGTTCAGCTCGGCCCTGTGGCCGTTCTCGACCCTGGGTTGGCCGGAAAAGACCCCGGACGTGGCGCGCTTCTACCCGACCAGCACCCTGGTCACGGGCTTCGACATCATCTTCTTCTGGGTCGCCCGGATGATGATGATGGGCATCCACTTCATGGACGAAGTCCCGTTCAAGCAGGTGTTCATCAACGCCCTCGTCCGTGACGAGAAGGGCGCCAAGATGAGCAAGTCCAAGGGCAACGTCATCGACCCGCTGGCCCTGATCGACGAGCTGGGCTGCGACGCCGTGCGCTTCACCCTGACGGCGATGTCGGGCCAGGCGCGCGACATCAAGCTCAGCAAACAGCGCATCGAGGGCTACCGCAACTTCGGCACCAAGCTGTGGAACGCCACGCGCTTCGCCCAGATGAACGGCTGCGTCCGCGTCGAGGGCTTCGACCCCGCGTCGGTGACCCAGCCGCTGAACAAGTGGATCCGCGGCGAGGTCGTCAAGACCCTGGGCGAAGTGACCAAGGCCTTCGAGGCCCCGGCCTTCGACGAAGGCGCCAGCGCGCTCTACCGCTTCATCTGGAACGTCTTCTGCGACTGGTACCTGGAGCTGGCCAAGCCGGTGCTGAACGGCGAGGACGAGGCCGCCAAGGCCGAGACCCGCGCCATGACCGCCTGGGTGCTCGACCAGATCCTGATCCTGCTGCACCCGGTGATGCCGTTCATCACCGAGGAGCTGTGGGACAAGACGGCCGAGGAGGGCGGTCCGGCTCGCCAGAGCATGCTGATCTCCACCCAGTGGCCGGCTCTGCCGGAAAGCTGGATCGACGCCGAGGCCGCCGCCGAGATCGGCTGGCTGGTCGACACCGTCGGCGAGATCCGCTCGCTGCGCGCCGAAATGAACGTGCCGCCGTCGGCCAAGCCGGCCCTGGCCGTGGTCGGGGCGGGCGAGGGCACGCTGGGCCGTCTGGAGCGCCAGCGCGACCTGCTGGTCAGCCTGGCTCGCCTGGGCCAGGTCTCGGTCGCCGAGGCCGCGCCCGCCGGCACGGCGCCGGTGGTGATGGGTGAAGCCACGGGCGCCCTCGGCGTGGCCGAGTTCATCGACGTCGCCGCCGAGAAGGCTCGCCTGACCAAGGAAATCGCCGGCCATGTCGGCGAGATCGAAAAGACCGGCAAGAAGCTCGGCAACCCCGACTTCCTGGCCCGCGCCAAGCCCGAGGTCGTCGAGGAAAACCGCGAACGCCTCGCCGAGGCCGAAGCGGCCAAGGCCAAGCTGGAAGCGGCCCTCGGCCGTCTGGCGGCGATGGGGTGATCAAAATCCTCCCCCTGATGGGGGAGGTGGCCGCGAAGCGGTCGGAGGGGGAAGTGTCAGCGACGGCAGGGTCTTCCCCCTCCGTCGCCTGACGGCGACACCTCCCCCTTCAGGGGGAGGATCTCTCCCAACTAAACATTGTTCCCTTATCGTCCAAACGACCGTTTACATCGGTCGCTTCCGCGTGCTTACTCGACGGAAACGCGCCGCTTGAACGAGCGCGATCGACACCGGGAGAGTAACGTATGACCCAGGCCGCTCACGCGCCTAACCCCGTTCCATGGCCCGCCATGTCGGTGAAACAGGCCTACGCCCTGATCACCGCCCCGGGATCGCCCGCCGAGATGGAGGAGGTCGAGATCCGCGGCGTGCCGACGCGGACCTGGAAGAACCTCCCGCCCACGCTGCGCCATACCCTGCAGGTCGGCCGCACCCACGGCGACAAGATCTACCTCGTGCACGAGGACGAGCGGGTCAGCTTCGAGGCCTTCTACCGCGCGGTGACCGCCTTCGCCGCCGAGCTGGAGGCCAAGGGCGTCAGGAAGGGCGACCGCGTCGCCCTGATCATGCGCAACCTGCCCGAATGGCCGGTGGCCTTCTATGCGGGCCTGTCGATCGGAGCGATCATCACCCCGCTGAACGCCTGGTGGACCGGGCCCGAGCTRGAGTACGGCCTGACCGACTCCGGCGCCTCGGTGGCGGTGATGGACGTCGAGCGTTTCGAGCGGCTGGCCGAGCACTTCGACAACTGCCCCGATCTCAAGCGCGTCTATGTCTCGCGCAGCAAGGAAGACATCGCCCATCCGTACGTCACGCGGCTGGAAAGCGTGATCGGCTGCCCCAATGACTGGATCAAGCTGGAGGAGCGCCCGCTCTCGACCGTCGAGCTGGGCCCGGAAGACGACGCGACGATCTTCTACACCTCGGGCACCACGGGTAAGCCCAAGGGCGCCCTGGCCACACACCGGGCGGTCAACAGCAACMTCTTCGCCGCCGCCGCCGCCTCGGCCCGCAGCTTCCTGCGCCGCGGCGAGGCGCCGCCCCAGCCCGATCCCAGCCTGCCGCAGAAGGGCGCGCTGATCTCGGTGCCGTTCTTCCACGCCACCGGCTGTTTCGCGGTGATGAACCCGTCGCTGTTCGGCGGGGCCAAGATGGCCATGATCCGCAAGTGGGATCCCGAAAAGGCCATGCAGCTGATCCAGGACGAGAAGCTGACCCAGATGGGCGGCGTGCCGACCATCGCCTGGCAGATCATCGAGCACCCCAATCGCGACAAGTACGACCTGTCCTCGCTTGAGGCCGTGGCCTATGGCGGCGCGCCCTCGGCCCCCGAGCTGGTGCGCAAGATCAAGGAGATCTGGCCGAAATCCTCGCCCGGCAACGGCTGGGGCATGACCGAGACCTCGGCCACCGCCACCTCCAACTCGGCCGAAGACTACGAGAACCGCCCCGAAAGCTGCGGCCCGGCCGTGCCGGTCACCGACCTGAAGATCATGACCCTGGAAGCCCCTTACGAGGAGCTGCCGATCGGTTCGGTGGGCGAGTTGTGGTGCAAGGGGCCGCAGGTGGTGAAAGGCTACTGGAATAAGCCCGAGGCCACGGCCCAGACCTTCATCGACGGCTGGGTGCGCACCGGCGACCTGGCGCGTCTGGACGAAGAGGGTTTCTGCTACATCATCGACCGGGCCAAGGACATGCTGATCCGCGGCGGCGAGAACATCTACTGCATAGAGGTCGAGAACGTTCTCTACGACCACCCGGCGGTGATGGACGCCGCCCTCGTGGGCGTCGAGCACAAGACCCTGGGCGAGGAACCCGCCGCCGTCGTCACCCTGAAACCCGGCGTGACCGCCACCGAAGACGAACTCCGCGCCTTCGTCGCCGACCGCCTGGCCGCCTTCAAGGTGCCGGTGAAGGTGATCTTCTGGCCCGAGACCCTGCCCAGGAACGCCAACGGCAAGATCCTCAAGACCGAACTGAAGAAGGTGTTCGTCACCGGGTGAGGGGCTTCAGGAACCTCCCCCTGTGGGGGAGGTGGCCGAAGGCCGGTGG
>NZ_JBFTJR010000047.1:0-42024 GCF_056395525.1 Caulobacter sp. 10L414 | reverse complement strand
GGGGAGGCGATCGCGCAGCGATCGGTGGGGGGAGTGACTGCGAAACCGGCCGCCGCCTCGAAAGCTGAAACCGGCCCCCCACCGGCCTTCGGCCGCCTCCCCCACAGGGGGAGGTTCGCCGATCAAGATCCTCCCCCTGTTGGGGGAGGTGGCCCGGAGGGCCGGAGGGGGACAGCGCCGGCGCCGCAACACCCGCAACCCGGAAAGGTTCGCTGTCGCGATCGCCCACAAGTCGTCGAAATCATCGACGACGCTTGTGGTTCCGCTCCGCCCGTTCTACGCGGGGCGACGAGATCTGTTCGGGGAAATCCATGAAGTCTGCGTTCCGCGCTCTCGGCGTCGCCGCCCTGGCGCTCGTTTCGGCCTCGGCCGCCTCCGCTCAAGTCGCCGCCCAGGGCGGCGAATGGCGCACGCCCGACCCCGAGAACGTCCTGGTCGTCGAGACCAACAAGGGCCGCATCGTCGCCGAGCTGGTGCCCGAGGCCGCGCCCGGCCACGTCGAGCGCGTGCGCGAGCTGGCCCGCGCCGGCTTCTACGACGGCCTGACCTTCTTCCGCGTCATCGACAGCTTCATGGCCCAGACGGGCGATCCGAAGAACGACGGCACCGGCGGCTCGGACAAGCCCGACCTGACGGCCGAGTTCACCTTCCGCCGCCCCGGTTCGGGCGGCTCGTTCACGCCGACCGGCAAGATCGGCTCGCTGGAGACCGGCTTCGTCGGCCCGCTGGCCGTGACCAGCCAGTCCTCGATGCTGGCGGCGATGACCGCCGACGGCAAGGTGCAGACCTGGGCCAACTTCTGCCCCGGCGTGCTGGGCATGGCCCGCGCCGGCGATCCCAACAGCGCCAACAGCCAGTTCTTCTTCATGCGCCAGCACTACCCGTCTCTGGAGAAGGTCTACACCGGCTTTGGCCGCGTGCTGTCGGGCCTGGAGGTGGTGCGCGCCATCAAGGCCGGCGAGCCGGTTCCCGATCCGCAGGACAAGATGCTGAGCGTCAAGGTCCTGGCCGACATCCCGGCCGACAAGCGCCCGACCGTGCAGGTGATGGACACCCGCAGTCCCGCCTTCGTCGAACTGGTCAAGAAGAAGCAGGCCGAGCTTGGCGCCGGCTACAACATCTGCGACGTGGAAGTACCCGCGAAGGTCAGCAAGTAAGCCGAGGTCGACTGAATGCGCCTGCCGATCGTCTCCGCCGTCGCTCTCCTGGCCGCCGCGGCGGTCGTTCCGGCGGCGCAGGCCGCCCCCAAGGGCAAGCGGGCCAAGGCCGCCGCCGTGGCCGCGCCCGCCGGCCCGCGCGAGACCGACTGGCGCACGCCGGCGCCCGAGACGGTGATGGTCATCGACAGCACCAAGGGCCGGATCCTGGTCGAGCTGGTTCCGGAGGTCGCGCCCGCCCATGTGGCGCGCCTGCAGGAGCTGACCCGCGAAGGCGTCTACGACCGGCGCACCTTCTTCCGGGTCATCGACCGCTTCATGGCCCAGACCGGCGACCCGGAAGACACCGGCCAGGGCGCCAGCGACAAGCCCAACCTGAAGGCCGAGTTCACCTTCCGCCGCGACCAGGCCCTGCCGCTCGCGGTCGCCGCCTCGCCGGCCGGCACGGAAGTGGGCCTCCTGAAGTCGCTGCCCGTGGTCAGCCAGGCCCTGAGCTGGAGCAGCATGACCAGCGACAAGAAGGTCGCCGCCTGGGGAACCTATTGCCCCGGCGTGCTGGGCATGGCCCGCGACGACGCGCCCGACAGCGCCAACAGCCAGTTCTTCCTGATGCGCCAGCCGTACCCGTCGCTGGACAAGCGCTACACCGCCTTTGGCCGGGTGATCTTTGGCCTGGAGGTGGTGCGGGCCATCAAGACCGGCGAGCCGGTGCCCGACCCGCAGGACGAGATGACCAAGGTCCGCCTGCTGTCGGACATCCCGCAGGCCGAGCGGCCCAAGGTGCGGGTGATCGATCCCGCCAGCCCGTGGTTCCGCAACCAGATCGCCGCCGTGCGGCGGGCCAAGGGCGCGGATTTTTCGGTCTGCGACCTGGAAGTCCCCGTCAGCGTTCAGTGACGGCGGTTCACAGCCGCTTTGCGGCGGGCTAAAGAGCGCCAGACTCAATTCTCCCGGCGGGCTCGGCTCGCCAAACCCCGTACCGAAGGGACGACCATGTCGGCTGACCTCGAAAACACCCTGATCCTGACGCTCGAGACCGGTCCGGTCACCATCAAGCTGCGTCCCGACCTGGCTCCGGGCCACGTCGAGCGGATCAAGGAACTGGTCCGCGAGGGCTTCTATGACGGCGTGGTGTTCCACCGCGTGATCCCGGGTTTCATGGCCCAGGGCGGCGACCCGACCGGCACCGGCCGCGGCGGTTCGTCCAAGCCCGACCTGAAGGCCGAGTTCTCGGCCGAGCCGCACGTCCGCGGCGTCTGCTCGATGGCCCGCACGCCCGATCCGAACTCGGCCAACAGCCAGTTCTTCATCTGCTTCGACGACGCCACCTTCCTCGACAAGCAGTACACCGTCTGGGGCGTGGTCACCGACGGCATGGACCACGTCGACAGCCTGCCCAAGGGCGAGCCGCCGCGCGCGCCGGGCAAGATCGTCAGCGCCAAGATCGCCGCCGACGCCTAAGTCCAGGAAAGGGCCCCTCCGGAAACGGAGGGGCCCTTTTCTTTGGAGACCGCATGACCGCTCGTCCCGAGCCGCCGCGCCAGGCCTATCTGGAGCCGCACCGGCGCTATCACACGCTGGTCCACATCGAGGACTGCCTGGCCAGGCTGGCGGCGACGCCGGGCCTGGACGATCGCGAGCGCGGCCTGCTGGTCCAGGCGATCTGGTGGCACGACGCGGTCTACGACCCGCTTCGTCCCGACAACGAGGCCCGCAGCGCCGACCTGGCCCGGCAGGCCCTGGCCGCGGCCGATGCGCCCGAGGCCGACATCGCCGAGGTCGAGCGCCTGATCTTGCTGACCAAGGGCCACACGGTCGAGGCCGGGGACCGGCTGGGGGCGCTGATGGTCTCGATCGACCTGTCGATCCTGGGCGCCGAGCCGGCCGCCTACGCCGCCTATGCCCGGGCCATCCGCGAGGAGTACGCGGCCGTGCCGGACGAGGTCTATCGCGCCGGCCGGGCGCGGGTGCTGGAGGCCTTCCTGGCCGCGCCGACGCTGTTTCCCGATCCGGCCTTCGCCCAGGCGCTGGACGCTCCGGCGCGCCGCAACCTGGCCGCCGAGATCGACAGCCTCAGGACCGCTTGAGCGTGATCACCACCGGCCGGTGATCCGAGCCCAGGTGCGGGCCGCGCCGCACCGAGACGGTCTTCCACTGCCGGCCCGCATAGACGTGGTCGATCGGCATCAGCGGGAAGGGGGCCTTGACCAGCCGGATGAACGAGCCCGACGGCCAGGAGG
Source organism: Caulobacter sp. 10L414 (assembly GCF_056395525.1). Lineage (NCBI taxonomy): Bacteria > Pseudomonadati > Pseudomonadota > Alphaproteobacteria > Caulobacterales > Caulobacteraceae > Caulobacter > Caulobacter sp. 10L414. Next base: position 38,627 of record NZ_JBFTJR010000047.1, on the reverse strand, counting down.
GCAGGGCCAGGGTGCGGCGCTCCAGCCCGAAGCGCTTGTCCTGCCGGCGCAGGCTCCACGACCAGGGCGTGGAGTTGAAGTCGCCGGCGACGATCATCGCCTTCTTGTCGAAGCCCTCCAGCATCTCGGCCAGGCGGCGGCTCTGGGCCTGCTGGGCGCCGGCCGGGATCGGCCAGACATAGTGCGTGGCGACCACCGTGAAGGGCCCCTTCGGATCGGCCAGCGTGGCCCAAGCGACCGACAGCGGCCGCTCGCGGTCATAGATCCCGCCCCGAGCGACCATGCGCTTCTTGCTGAAGATCCAGCTGTCGCACGGACGGTTCGTGCCGACGCAGGAGACGACGAAGGGATAGAGCCGGCGCAGGTGGCTGATCAGCGGCCAGGCCTCGCCACCGCCTTCCTCGACGAACAGGATGTCGGGGTCCTCGGCCAGAACCCATTCCAGCGCCTGGCTGGGGTCGTCGTTCGAGGCCCAGACGTTGAACTGCATGACCTTCAGCGTCGCGGGACCCGGATCGAGCTTGCGGGTCTGGGCCGCGATCAGCTCCGAGGCCATCAGGCCGCCGTGGGCCAGGATCGCCAGAGCGCCCATGGCCACGATCGCCCAGCGCTCGCCGCGGCGCGAGACGATCGCCCCCAGAAGCGCGCCGGCCAGGCCCAGGACCAGCCAGACCGGTGCGAAATGGTTGGCCACGTCCAGCCGGTCGCTGAAGGCGCCGCCGAGGCCCGCCAGGCCCAGGACCAGGGCCAGCAGGACCAGCGCCAGGGCCGTGCCGCGGAAGAACAGTCGGGCGAGGTGCAAGATCAGCTGCATGGCTCGCCCCTTAGCACGGCCAGGCGACGGTCGTGTAAGCCGGCGTAGGTTCGAAGGCCGCGGGAAGGGCGATTGCGCAGCCGCGCGGCGCCCATGCGGCCGCGCCGCGCCTTGACCTTGCGCCCCCTTCGTGGCCTTGAAGCCGGCCCATGCGCCTTTCCGACTTCGACTTCCATCTTCCCGACGACAGCATCGCCCTGCGCCCGGCCGAGCCGCGCGACAGCGCGCGCTTCCTCGTCGTGCGCCCGGGGCAGGGCCTTGAGGACCGCATCGTCCGCGACCTGCCTGATTTCCTGCGTCCCGGCGACGCCTTGGTGTTCAACGACACCCGGGTGATCCCCGCGCGCCTGTCGGGCCTGCGCGAGGGCCGCACGACCGGCGGCGCCGACGGCACGCCCGTGGCCGTCGAGGCGACCCTGCACCGCCGGATTGCGCCCGACCGCTGGAGCGCCTTCATGCGACCGGGCAAGCGGCTGAAGGCCGGCGACCGCGTGGCCTTCGCCGCCGAGGGCTCCGGCGAGCGCCTGGACGCCACCGTCGTCGAGAAGCACGAGGGCGGCGAGGTCGTTCTGGCCTTCGACCTGTCCGGGCCCGAGCTCGACGTCGGCATCGCCCGGCACGGCATGATGCCGCTGCCGCCCTATATCGCCGCCAAGCGGGCCGAGGACGACCGCGACCGCGCCGACTACCAGACCGTCTACGCCCGCGAGGACGGCTCGGTGGCCGCGCCGACTGCCGGCCTGCACTTCACCCCGCAGCTGCTGGAGGCGCTGAAGGCCAAGGGCGTTTCCCTGCACTTCGTGACCCTGCACGTCGGCGCGGGCACCTTCCTGCCGGTGAAGACCGACGAGGTCTCCGAGCACAAGATGCACGCCGAGTTCGGCGAGGTCACCGCCCAGACCGCCGACGCCCTCAACGCCGTGCACGCGGCCGGCGGCCGCATCGTCTGCGTGGGCACCACGTCCCTGCGCCTGATCGAGAGCGCCACGGGCGAGGACGGCGTGGTGCGGCCGTTCGCCGACGAGACGGCGATCTTCATCACGCCGGGCTACCGCTTCCGGGCGGTCGACGTGCTGATGACCAACTTCCACCTGCCCAAGTCGACCCTGTTCATGCTGGTCAGCGCCTTCGCCGGCCGCAAGACGATGCGCGCGGCCTACGAGCACGCCATATCGACGGGCTACCGCTTCTATTCCTATGGCGACGGCTCGCTGCTGTTCCGCGCCGAAACCGAGACCGTCTAGATGGCCGCTTTCCCCTTCGAGATCAAAGCCACTGACGGCAAGGCCCGCACGGGCGTGCTCAAGACCCCGCGCGGCGACATCCGCACGCCGGCCTTCATGCCGGTGGGCACGGCTGCGACGGTGAAGGCCCTGACGGTCGACCAGGTCAAGGACACGGGCGCCGACATCATCCTGGGCAACACCTATCACCTGATGCTGCGGCCGACGGCCGAGCGGGTGAAGCGCCTGGGCGGTCTGCACAAGTTCATGCGCTGGGACAAGCCGATCCTGACCGACAGCGGCGGCTTCCAGGTGATGAGCCTGTCGGGGATCAGCAAGGTCACCGAAGAGGCCGTCACCTTCGCCAGCCACATTGACGGGACCAAGCACGTGCTTTCCCCCGAGCGGTCGATGGAGATCCAGGCCGACCTGCTGGGCAGCGACATCGTCATGCAGCTGGACGAATGCGTGGCCTGGCCGGCGGAGGAGAAGAGGGCGCGCGAGGGCATGGAGCTGTCGGCGCGCTGGGGCCTGCGCTCCAAGACCGCGTTCGGCACGCGCGATACGCAGGCGCTGTTCGGCATCCAGCAGGGCTCGACCTTCGAGAACCTGCGCCGCGAGTCGTCCGAGCGCCTGCAGGAGATCGGCTTCGACGGCTACGCCATCGGCGGCCTGGCCGTGGGCGAGGGGCACGAGGCGATGTGCGAGGTGCTGGACTACGCGCCGGGCCTCCTGCCCGCCGACCGGCCGCGCTACCTGATGGGCGTGGGCAAGCCGATCGACCTGGTCGAAGCCGTCTATCGCGGCGTCGACATGTTCGACTGCGTGTTGCCGACCCGCTCGGGCCGCCACGGCCAGGCCTGGACCTGGGACGGGGCGATCAACATCAAGAACGCCCGCTTCGCCGAGGACGAGAGCCCTCTGGATCCCACCAGCGACTGCCCGGCCAGCCGCGACTATTCCAAGGCCTATCTGCGCCACCTGTTCAAGGCCGAGGAGATCCTGGGGCAGGTGCTGCTGTCGTGGCACAACATCGCCTTCTTCCAGGCCCTGACGGCGGCGATGCGGGATGCGATCGCGCAGGGGCGGTTCGAACAGTTCCGCCGGGAGTTCGCGGCCCGGCAGAAGGGGGGCTGAGGCCTACGGGCGAAGGCGGTCGTCGCTTTCCAGGAACCTCCCCCTGTGGGGGAGGCGATCGCGTCAGCGATCGGTGGGGGGAGTTGGCGGGTGATCGACCGACGCTTCGGAAGCTGAAAACGGCCCCCCACCGGCCTTCGGCCGCCTCCCCCACAGGGGGAGGTTCCTTGTAGGCGGGCGCGGCTTTGCGGCCTCGCGCTTTCGCTGCGATGGTGATGGAGAGGGCGCGGGGCGTCCGGGCCTCGCCCGGATGTGTGAGTTCTAGGTACCGTTTCGACGAAGCTGGAACGCCCCGCGCGATCGTTTGTCCTCAGGCCGGGGCGCGCAGGCCTCTTCCGCCTTTTACCCCTTCCCCATGCAGTGCGCCCCGTTTCTTGGCGGCCAGGCGTGCATGGCGGCGCGGACCCTTGGACGGGCGGGAGCCTAGTCAGGCAGGCTCCCGATGGATGGGTTTACGTCCCCCATCCTCATTTAAGCCTGGCCCGGCCCTGCTCACGCAGCTCCGGCGGCCCCGCTCGATCGCATCCACGTCGCCGCTTCGGGCCGGATCCTTGCGCCCTCTCCCCGCGACGGGACAGCTGTGATTATGCGGGCGTTCTGAGCGCGTCTGATCCAGGCGCGTGAGAAAGTTGCAAGTGGTTGGATTGGTTCAGGACTTTTCGCTGAACGCCGGGGACCCACGCTGCTCTATCCCCATAACCAGGAACCTCCCCCCGTGGGGGAGGCGATCGCGCAGCGATCGGTTGGGGGAGTTGGGAGATCGGCCGGCGCCTCGGAAGCTGAGAACGTCCCCCCACCGGCCTTCGGCCGCCTCCCCCACGGGGGGAGGTTCAAAACAAAAAGGCCGCCTGGAGCGATCCAGGCGGCCTTTCCGTCTTCAGGAACCTAGAAGGCTCAGAACGTCCAGCGGACGCCGGTCGACAGGACCGTGGCGTGGCCGGTGGCCAGGCCGTTCAGGGTCACCGACGAGCCGGTGGCCGTGGCGTCGGTGCGGTGGATCTCGGAATCGTCGAACGAGATGTAGGTCGCGGCGATGTCGAGGTTCAGGTTCGGCTTGGCGGCCCAGGTGGCGCCGACGGCGTAGAGCATGCGGTCGCCGTCCGGAACGCGGGCGGTGCGGCCTTCGTCCGGGGTCGGGGTCGGGTCCTTCTGGACGCCGCCGCGCAGGGTCAGGCGCGGGGTCAGCTGGTGATCGACGCCAAGGGCCACCGTGGTGATGTCCTTGTAGTCCTGCTCGCTGACCGAGCCGCCGCCGGCGAAGGTGACGCGGATCGCGTCGAATTCGCTCCAGCCGACGCGGCTGACCTGGGCGTTCAGGGTGGTCTTCGGGGTCACGGCCCAGCGGGCGCCGAGGCTGGCCATCCACGGGGTGGTGATGGTGGCTTCACCGGCGACCGTTCGGTTGGCCGTGGTCGGCAGCGGGGCCAGGATGCCCGAGACCGCCACGTCGCCCTTCAGGGTGTGCTCGGTCTTCGAACGGTAGCTGGCGCCGAAGGTCAGGGCCGGGGTGGCGTGGAACTGGGCGCCCACGGTCCAGCCGTAGCCCCAGCCGTCGCCGGTCAGTTCCTGGCGTCCGTCAGCCTGCAGCGGCGAGGCGTTCGGCAGAGCGTTCGACAGTTCGGCGTCGGCGTAGACGCCGCTGATGCCCACGCCCAGGTCGAGCTTGTCGGTGACGCGGTAGGCCAGGGTGGCCTGCAGGTCGGCCGTGGTCAGGCGCGACTTGATGGCGTCGTAGCGAGCCCAGCTGTTGGCTTCGTACTCGGTGGTGAAGTTGTACGGCGCGGCCATCGACAGGCCGACGACGATCTTGTCGTTCAGGCGCCAGGCGCCGGCGAAGTTGGGCACCACGCCGTCATTGATGACGTCGGTGGCCGTGCCCGTGCCGCCCACCGGGGTGGTGATCGGAACCGGACGGGTGATGGTGGAGCCCTTGTTGGCGACCTTGGAGTTCACCAGCACGGCGTGCAGGCCGCCGTAGACTTCGGCGTGCTCGACGCCGGCGATGGCGGCGGGGTTCCACCACAGGCTGGCGGCGCCGCTGTCGGCGACTTCGCCCGAATAGGCGCGGCCGGCGCCGCGGGCCGATTGTTCCTGCAGATAGAAGCCCGAGGCGGAGGCTTGCGAAGCGGCGGCGAGGGCGGCGAGCGCCGCACCGGCGGCGAGGACTTTACGCGAGAGAGCCATGTGACTGACAGACCTTCTTGGGGAGGTTAGGTCCATCCAACACCTTGCGATGCTGGAGGTTGCCGCCGGCTCTAACGTACTTTTTCAAAAACCGTTGCTATTTATTCGCGTAACGGTGAATTTTGTTCTCGGCGTCAAAGAAATCGTGCCTTTTCGGCCTCTATTCATTCGGCGTTATGTCAAAACGTGAGGCTTCCCTTAGGTAAAGACTTGTATTCGCCTCAATTCTCGCAGGTGCAGATTTTTGTAATTTACGTCAATTGTGGCGATCGCGGGCGCGGATGTTCCAGCGCCCGCGACCTTTGGATCAGCCGCCGGCCAACTTGCGGAAGAACTTCTGGCCCTGCTCGCCGCCGTTGAAATAGGCCTGCTGGCCGGGCTCGGCGGTGATGGCCTCCCAGCTGTCGCGAACCTCTTCGGCCGACAGGCCGCCTTCGCCCAGATAGACGCCTTCGGTCTCAAAGATCCGGGCCAGGGCGAAGACGCCGGCCCCGGCGGTCAGGATCGCGCCGGTGGGGGCGTCTTCCGACACCAGGTAGACGACGCCGGGGGTGACGTATTCGGGGTTCAGCTTGGCCAGGATCTCGGGCGGCATCAGGCCCTCGGTCATGCGGGTGGCCGCGACCGGGCTGATGGCGTTGATCTTGACGTTGTTCTTGGCGCCTTCGAGCTTCAGCGTGTTCATCAGGCCCAGCACCGCCATCTTGGCCGCGCCGTAGTTGGACTGGCCGAAGTTGCCGTACATGCCCGACGACGAGGTGGTGACGACGATGCGGCCGTAGTTCTGGGCCTTCATGATGTCCCAGACGGCCTTGATCGGCTTGAAGGTGCCGAAGACGTGCACCTGCATGACCGCCTCGAAGTCGGCCAGCTCCATCTTGCTCAGGGTCTTGTCGCGCAGGATGCCGGCGTTGGCGACGAGGATGTCGATGCGGCCCCAGGTGTCGATGGTGGTCTTGACCAAGTCGGCGACGCCGGCGTCGTCGGTCACCGAGGCGCCGTGGGCGATCGCCTGGCCGCCGAAGGCCTCGATTTCGGCCACCACGGCCTTGGCCGCGTCGGACGAGCCGCCCGAGCCGTCGACGCTGCCGCCCAGGTCGTTGACCACCACCTTGGCGCCGCGACGGGCCAGTTCCAGGGCGTGCTGGCGGCCGAGGCCCCCGCCCGCGCCCGTGACGATGGCCACCTGACCGTCGAAGCGAATGTCGTCCGCCATGCCCGTAGATCTCCCTCAAACGCGCGTTTGGTTTGACGCGTTTGTGCGACCGGGAGGAGGGAGCGTCAAGGGCGGGAAAGGGTGTGGGGCGGGAAGGGGAGGCGGGGCCTCCCCTCGGCCGCGATCAGGTCTTGGGCGGATCGGCGGCCTGCGGGCCGGTGCGCTTGGCGCCGGCGACCTGGCCAGGCTTCATGAACTTCACCAGCACGCGCTGGCCGATCAGGAAGGGCGTGTCGTCGGCGCTGACCACCACCTCGACCACGCGGGCGTCGGTGCGCTCGGAAGGATCGTCCGACTGCAGCTTGCGGGCCCCGAACACGGCGGCGCGGCGCAGGACCTTGCCGGTGTAGGTCTTCTTCTGGTCGGCTTCGGGGATGATCTCGACCGACTGGCCGATGGCGACGAACGGAATGGCCGACTCGCTGATCTCGGCGCGGACGATGCGGGCCGTGGACGGCTCGAGGTCGAACATCGAGGTGACGTTCAGGGTCGAGGCGCCCGAGCCCGGATTGGCGTAGCGGCGGGCGATGCGGCCGTCGGCCGGGGCGCGGATGATCGTCAGTTCCTGGTTGTAGCGGGCCTGGTTCAGTTGGGCGGCGAAGGTGGCCACCATGGCGCGCTGGGCCTCGAGCTCGGCGTCGGCGCCGGCGATGGCGTCGCGGGCCTGGTCGAGGCGCTGCCCGGCCACGAAGTTCGAGGCGGTCAGGCCCTGCAGGCGGGTGAACTCGCGCTGGGCCGTGGTCCTGCGGACCTCCAGCACCCGGATCTGGGCGCGGGCCTGGGCGAGGTTGGCCGCGGCGGTCTCGGCGGCCAGACGGACGTCGTCGTCCTCCTGCTTGGCCAGCGGCTGGCCCTTGTGGACCATGTCGCCTTCCTGGACGTAGACCTCGCTGACGATGCCCTGGCGGCGGGCGGCGACCGAGATCACCCCGCCCTCGACGTCGGCCTTGCCGTCGGCGACGGCGCCGTACGGGGTGGCGGGCGTGGCGGCGGCGACCTTGGCGGCCTCGACCTTCTTGGCCTTGGCCTGGCCGCTGTACCAGACGCCTCCGCCCAGGATGGCGAGGGCGCCGACAGAGATCAGCCAGAAGCGGCGGCGACGGAACAGGGCGGGCATCTCAGGCTCCGATGAGAGGGCGGTCGGCCGCGGCGGGCGCGGGCTGCGACGTGACGCGGCGGTCGTCGAGGATGCGGCCGTCCTCGATGTGGATGACGCGGTCGGCGAAGGATTCCATGCGGTGGTCGTGGGTCACGCAGATCACGGCCGCCCCATGCTCCTTGGCCGCCCGCTGCAGCAGGCGGGTGACGATCTGGCCGTTCTCGCCGTCGAGGGCCGAGGTCGGCTCGTCGGCGAACAGCAGCCGGGGCTGCTTGGCCAGGGCGCGGGCGATGGCCACGCGCTGCTTCTCGCCGCCCGACAGCTCGGACGGGCGCTGGTTGACCCGGTGGCCCAGGCCCACCTCGTCGAGCGCGACCATGGCCATGCGCCTGGCCTCGGCCACGTCGTAGCCCTGGTACTTCAGCACGGTGGTGACCTGCTGCAGGGCGGTGAGGGCGGGGAACAGGTTGAAGCCCTGGAAGATGAAGCCGCAGTTGTCGAGGCGGAACTTGTCGATCCGGCCGGACGGCAGCGACCAGATCTCCTGGCCCATGGCCTTGACCCGGCCCTCGTCGGGTCGCAGCAGGCCCGACAGGCAGGCCACCAGGGTCGACTTGCCCGAACCCGACGGGCCCATGACCATGGTCACGTCGCCGTGCAGGGCGTCGAAGTCGACCGATTTGAGCACCTCGATATAGGTGCGGCCGGTCTTGAAGCGCTTCTGCAGGCCCTTGGCGACGATCGCCGTCTTGCCCATGGAAGATTGGCCCGGGACGAGGGGGGAGGGGGATTGGCTCATCGCAGCAGATCCGCCGGTTGGCTCTTCTTGAGGATGCCCAGGGCCAGCAGGCCCGAGACGATGGCGATCAGCATCAGGAACCCGGCCGAGGCGATCACCATGGGGATCGGGAAGCTCATCGGCAGGCCGCCCATCTTGGCCAGCTGCGCGACGGCGCCGACCAGCACGGCGGTGGCCGCCAGGCCCGCGACGCCGGTCCAGAAGCCCAGCTCGATGACGATCATCCGCAGCGAGCCCATCGACACGCCAAGCGCCCGCAGGGAGGCGAACTCCTTGATGTTGGCCAGGATCGCGCCGCGCAGGGTCTGGGAGGTGATGCCCACGCCGATCAGCAGGCCCAGGAACACCGAGAAGCCCAGCATGATGCCGATGAAGCTCTCCTTCATCATCGCGCCGTCGTTGGCTTCCGACAGCTCGGCCCGGGTCCAGGCGCGGTAGGCCTTGTCGGAGGTGGCGTTCAGCTGGTCGCGGACGATCTCGGCGCGGGCCGGATCGCGGATGCGCACCATCAGCGGGCCGACGCGGCTGCCGGTCGAGGCCTGGCCCAGCAGGCGCAGGGTGTCGCGCGAGACCACGATGGTCGGCTGCATCATGTTCGGATAGCCGTCGAGGATGTAGCGGACATAGACCGTCTTGCCGTTGATGGCGGCGCGGTCGCCCAGCTTCTGGATGCCCAGCTTGGCCATGCCCGTGCGGTCGATCGCGACCGAGTAAGGCTCCAGCAGCGCCACGCGGATGTTCTCGTTGTAGTCGCGCGGCCAGGTCACGGCGTCGCTGCGGGTGTCGACCGCCGAGGTCTGGATCCACTCGCGCACGCGCTTCTTGCCGGGGGGCGGATCGTTGGTCCAAAGGCCGCCGCCGCCGTCGAGATCGGCGACCTCGACCACCTCGGGGTGCATGTACATCTGGGCCATGACCCGGCGCGGCAGGCCGTTGCCGCCGTTCATCAGGCTTTCGGCCTTGGGGCCCAGCACCATGATGTCGGCCGGCGAGCGGTCGATGGTGGCGGTGAAGGCCTTGCCGATGCCGGTGAACATGCCGACCTGGGCGAGCACCAGCAGGCCCGAGAAGGCCAGCGCGATGATCGCCGCCAGGTATCGCCGCCATTCGTACAACAGTGTGGCCAACGCCAGCGACATGCCGACACGCTCCCCCAATCAACGGTTGCACAAGAGCAGCGCAGACCCGCTTAGGCCAAGTTAAATCGGGGTAAGACGGAACTCTTCGACGGAATGTGATCGCGGCGCATGTTTGTTGCGTCGAGAGCCCGACCGGCGAAACGGCCGTGGCGAAACAGGGGTGGCTCTGCCGGCCTGGCTTGGTTATGGCTGTTACATTGTACGCCACGACGGCGTTGCGCCGTGCAAGGACGACTCATGAAGACTTTGACGCTGGCCGCCTCGGCCCTGGTTCTCTCGTTCGCCGCCGCCGGCGCGGCCCAGGCCGACGAGGGCATGTGGACCTTCGACAACTTCCCCTCGGCCAAGGTCAAGCAGACCTACGGCGTCGACATCGATCAGAAGTGGCTCGACACCGTGCGCGCCTCAGCCGTGCGCCTGACGACGGGCTGCTCGGCCTCGGTGGTCTCCAAGCAGGGCCTTGTGCTGACCAACAACCACTGCGTGGCCGACTGCACCCAGGCGCTGTCGAGCGAAGGCAAGGACTACGTCAAGGACGGCTTCCTGACTGGTGCGCGCGAAGAGGAACTGAAGTGCGCGGGCATGCAGGCCGAGGTGCTATTGTCGATCACCGACGTCACCGACCAGGTCAAGGCCGCCGGCGCGGGCAAGACCGGCCAGGACTTCGTCAAGGCGCGCGACGCGTCCTTCGCCACCGCCGAACTGGCCGCCTGCGGCCAGGACAAGACCCTGCGCTGCCAGACCATCAGCTTCTACCGCGGCGGCCAGTACAAGGTTTACAAGTACCGCCGCTACGCCGACGTGCGCCTGGTGTTCGCGCCGGAGTACGCCACGGCCTTCTTCGGCGGCGACCCGGACAACTTCAACTTCCCGCGCTTCAACCTCGATAGCGCCTTCCTGCGCCTGTACGAGGACGGCAAGCCGGCCGTGACCCCGAACCACCTGACCTGGCGCGCGACCGCGCCGGTCGAGGGCGAGCCGACCTTCGTGGCCGGCAACCCGGGCACCACCCAGCGCCAGCTGACCGTCTCGCAGCTGGAGACCAACCGCGACCTGGTCATCCCGATCGGCCAGCTGCAGCGCTCGGAGATGCGTGGCCGCCTGATCCAGTTCGGCGAGCAGTCCGAAGAGAACAAGCGCATCGCCAACCAGCCGCTGGCCGGCGTCGAGAACAGCTACAAGGTGTTCTTCGGCCAGCAGTTCGTGCTGAACGACAAGAAATTCATGGACGCCAAGCGCRCCGCCGAGACCGACCTGAAGACCAAGGTGGCGGCCGATCCGAAGCTGTCGGCCGAGATCGGCGACCCGTGGGMCGAGATCGACAAGGCCCAGCTGGCCGTGGCCGACCAGTTCGTGCCGATGCGCCAGCTGGAAAGCGCCGCTGGCGGCGGGTCAGACCTCTACGGCTACGCCCGCACCCTGGTGCGCGGGGCCCAGGAACGCGCCAAGCCGGCGGCCGAGCGCCTGCCGGAGTACGCCGACACCCGCCTGCCGCTGCTGGAAAAGCGCCTGCTGGACGTGCGTCCGGTCGATGCGCCGCTGGAGCGCCTCTATCTCGAGCACTGGCTGCTGAAGACCCGCGAGTACCTGACCGCCGACGCCCCGGCCGTGAAGCTGCTGCTGGGCAAGGAAAGCCCCGAGGGTCTGTCGGCCCGTCTGGTCGCCGGCAGCAAGCTGGCCGACCCGGCCGTGCGCAAGGCGCTGTGGGACGGGGGGCTGGCCGCCATCCAGGCCTCGGACGATCCGATGATCCAGTTCGTGCTGAAGACCGAGGGCCAGGGCCGTGAGCTGCGCAAGGCCTACGAGGCCAGCGTCACCGCCCCCACCGACGCCGCGGCCGAGCGCATCGCCAAGGCCCGCTTCGCGGTGCTGGGCGACAGCGTCTATCCGGACGCCACCTTCTCCTTGCGCCTGTCGTACGGCAAGGTCGCCGGCTGGACCCATCGCGGCCGCACGATCACCCCGTTCACCGACTTCGCCGGCTTCTACGACCGCGTCACCGGCGCCGAGCCCTTCGAGGCCGCGCCGCGCTGGATCGCCGCCAAGGACAAGCTGAACCTCAAGACGGTCTATGACTACGTCACCACCAACGACATCATCGGCGGCAACTCCGGCTCGCCGGTGATCGACGCCAAGGGTCGGGTGATCGGCGCGGCCTTCGACGGCAACATCCACTCGCTGGGCGGCGCCTTCGGCTATGACGGCTCGATCAACCGCACCGTCGTGGTCTCGACGGCCGCCATCACCGAGGCGCTGACCAAGGTCTATGGCCGCGACGCGCTGGTGAAGGAACTGGCCGGGAAGTGATCCTTTCCCTCGTCCCTCTCCCCTTGAGGGAGAGGGTGGTCCCCGCGAAAGCGGGGATCGGATGAGGGGTCTCTCAAAAGCAAGACGCCGCGACAGCCGATCCGCTGTCGCGGCGTTTTTCGTTAGCGCGACCCCTCATCCGTCGGCCTGCGGCCGCCACCTTCTCCCGCAAGGGGAGAAGGACTGGAGAAGCGCGCATTTCAGTGCCGTAACACCCCGAAATGTGGAATGTTTTTCGCTCGAACCGGCGTGCGCCCAGGGCAAGGGCGCGCGTAACGCCCGCGCCTTGATGCGCATCACCGGTTCCAGGAGACATCGCCTTGAGCGTTTCCAGCCTGAGCAGCACCTCGATCATGCAGCAATTGCTGCAGTCGATGCGCGGCTCCCAGACGACGTCGGCGGCCAGCGCCGCCTCGTCATCCAGCGGCGCGTCCGCTGGGCAACAAATGCAGGTCGGCAGCGGCGAGCCGCCGCCGCCCCCACCGCCGCCGATGAGCTCGCAGGGCTCGAGCGGCGAGAATTTCAGCTCTGAAACCCTGGGCTCGCTGCTTTCGATGCAGGAAGGCGGCATGCAGGGCATGGGCGCCCCCCAGGGCATGGGCGGCGGGCAGGGGATCTTCGAGAGCCTCGACACCGACGCCGACGGCGCGCTTTCGACCGACGAACTGACCACGGCCCTGACCAACGCGCTGGGCGAGTCGGAAGACGTCTCCTCGGCGGTCAGCAGCCTGATCTCGGACGGCGACAGCGATGGCGACGGGGTGCTGACCGGCGGCGAGTTCGCGGCCCTGGCCCAGGCTTCGGGCGGCCCCGGCGGTCCGCCGCCCGGACCTCCGCCGTCGGGCGGTGGTGAAGGCGGCGGCTCTGGCAGCGCCGGCGGAGGCGGCGGCGTCAGCCAGGTGTTCGACAGCCTCGACACCAACCAGGACGGCACGGTCTCGGCCGCCGAACTGGCCGCGGCCAATACCGACGGCACCGATGCGGCCAGCGCCGCCTCCGACCTGATCTCGGCGGCGGACACGGACGGCGACGGCGGCCTGTCGGGCCAGGAGTTCGCGGACATGCTGAAGCAGGCCTCGGATTCCGCCGACACGACCTCGACCCTCGCCAGCACGCTGTCGAGCTCGTCCCTGGCGTCCGACATGATGCAGAAGCTGCTGCAGCAACTGGCCGACGCCGCCACGAGCAGCGCCGCCAGCGGGGAGGGCGTCAGCTCGGCCTCGTCGGTGAGCATCGCGGCGTAAGGATAATGGCTGCGAAGCCAGGCCTTCGCAGCCATTTCCAATATCCGTCATCCCGGAAAGCGCGCAGCGCTTATCCGGGACCCAGAGGACTGGGCGTAGACGCCAAGCTCATCCCCCCGGCGGTCGCCAATGCAGTGCGGCGGCCCCTGGGTCCCGGCTCTACGCTTGGCTTCGGCCGGGATGACGAGCCTGGAGGCGGCCAACTGTTCGCCGAACGAGCACGCGCCCCCGCGACGCCGAAGGTTAAGCAAGCCGCTTGCGCCCGGCGCGCTTGTGTTGGACAAACTGGCCCCTTGGTCGGCGTCGCGGGGGCGTCGCTTCACAATTCAAGGTTCTGCCGTCTTGCTTTTCCGTCCTGAGAACGTTCAGGCCCTCGCGGGTCTGGCGCTCACCCTGGGCCTCTGCTGGCTCGTCTCCGAAAACCGCAAGCGCTTCCCGTGGGTGCTGGCCATCGGCGCCCTGATCATCCAGGTCGGCCTGGTGGTGCTGCTGTTCGGCCTGCCGCAGGCCCAGCAGATGCTGCGCGGCGTCAACGGCGCGGTCGAGGGCCTCGGCGCCTCCACCCAGGCCGGCACGGCGTTCGTGTTCGGCTTCCTGGCCGGCGGCGACCAGCCCTATCCGGTCAGCAACCCGGGCGCGGGCTTCATCTTCGCCTTCCGCGTGATGCCGGTGATCCTGGTGGTCTGCGCCCTGTCGGCGCTGCTGTGGCACTGGAAGATCCTGAAGTGGGCCGCCCAGGGCTTCGGCTTCGTGTTCCAGAAGACGCTGGGCCTGCGCGGCCCGCCGGCCCTGGCCACCGCCGCCACCATCTTCATGGGCCAGATCGAAGGCCCGATCTTCATCCGCGCCTATCTCGACAAGCTCTCCCGCTCGGAACTCTTCATGCTGATCACGGTCGGCATGGCCTGCGTGTCCGGCTCGACCATGGTGGCCTACGCCACCATCCTGGCCGACGTGCTGCCCAACGCCGCCGCCCACGTGCTGACCGCCTCGATCATCTCGGCCCCGGCCGGCGTGCTGCTGGCCCGCATCGTGGTGCCGTCGGATCCGATGGAAAAGGGCGGCGACCTGGACCTGGCCGCCGAGGACAAGACCTACGGCAGCTCGATCGACGCCGTCATGAAGGGCACCACCGACGGCCTGCAGATCGCGCTGAACGTCGGCGCGACCCTGATCGTCTTCGTGGCGCTCGCGACCATGCTCGACAAGTTCCTGGCCATGCTGCCGGCCATCGGCGGCCAGCCGCTGAGCCTGACCCGCGGCCTGGGCGTGATCTTCTCGCCGCTGGCCTGGTCGATGGGCATCCCCTGGAAGGAAGCCGGCAGCGCCGGCGGCCTGCTGGGCACCAAGCTGATCCTCACCGAGTTCACCGCCTTCATCCAGATGGCCAAGACCGGCGCGGCCAGCCTCGACGAGCGCTCGCGGATGATCATGACCTACGCCCTGTGCGGCTTCGCCAACATCGGCTCGGTGGGCATGAATGTCGCCGGCTTCTCGGTGCTGGTGCCCCAGCGCCGCCAGGAAGTGCTGAGCCTGGTGTGGAAGGCGATGATGGCCGGTTTCCTGGCCACCTGCCTGACCGGCTCGCTGATCGGCCTGATGCCGCGGGTGCTGTTCGGGCTGTAAGGCCCTTTCCTTCCGCAGCGAAAACCAACGATCCTCCCGGCCAAAACCGGGAGGATTTTTCGTTGAAGCTCTATGACAGCCGGCGTGCGCCCAATCCCCGGCGGGTGCGGTGGTTCATGGCCGAGAAGGGGATCGAGGACGTCGAGATCGTCGAGGTCGACATCTTCACGGGCCAGCACCGCACGCCCGACTACCTGGCCAGGACGGGGCTGCCCAACGTGCCCGCCCTGGAGATGGACGACGGGACCACGATCACCGAGTCGGTGGCCATCTGCCGCTATCTGGAAAGCGTCTATCCCGAGCCCAACCTGTTCGGCGTCGACCCGCGCGAGGTCGCGGTGATCGAGATGTGGGCCAGGCGCGCCGAGATGCTGGTGGCCACGCCGCTGATGCTGACCGTGCGCCACAGCCATCCGGCCCTGGCGGCGATCGAGACCCAGATCCCGGAAGTGGCCGCCAGCAACCGCGCGTCCGCCGAGAAGGGGATCAAGGTGCTGGACCGCAGGCTGGCGGAAAGCCCGTTCATCGCCGGCGACCGGGTGACCATCGCCGACATCCTGGCCGTGACGGGCATCGACTTCGCGCGGATGGCCAGGTTCCGGCCCGATCCTGCGCTGGTGCACGTCAAGCGCTGGCTGGACGAGATGAACGCCCGGCCGGCGGCAAAGGCGGGGGTGTAGAAGGCTCTCACCTATACTCCCGTCATTCCCGCCCTTGTGGCGGGAACCCCTCTATCGGCCGCAAGGGCGAATGGGGCGGCGTGCTGAGCACGCCGCTTGCCCCTCACGTGGAGGCGGCACCAGGGTTTCCCGCCACAAGGGCGGGAATGACGGGAGGTGGAGAAGAGGCTTTCCCCAGCGCCGCTTGGCTCGCGCGGCTCATCCGGCATAACCTCGTTCCATGGTCGTCTCGCTGTTCACCCATGCCGACATGCTCGACCACCGGCCGGGTCTGGGCCACGTGGAGAGTCCCGCGCGGCTGCAGGCGGTGATCGACGCGCTGGAGGACGAGGCGGGTCTGGACCTGGAGCCTGTCGAGGCGCCGCTGGTCGATCCGGCCGACCTGCGGCGCGTGCATCCGGCCGCCTTCGTCGATTCGATCTTCGCCGCCGCGCCGCACGCGGGGATCCATGCACTGGACCCCGATACGGTGCTGTCGACCGGCAGCCTGGCCGCTGCGCGTCGCGCCGCAGGAGCGGTGGTCGCGGCCGTGCGGCAGGTGGCGGCGGGGCAGGGCCGGCGGGCCTTCTGCGCGGTGCGGCCGCCGGGCCATCACGCCGAGCCGGCCATCGCCATGGGCTTTTGCGTGTTCTCCAACGTCGCGATCGCCGCCCGCGTGGCCCAGGCCAGCGGCCTTTCCCGCGTGGCCATCGTCGATTTCGACGTCCATCACGGCAACGGCAGCCAGGCCGCGTTCGAGCACGACCCGACCGTGATGGTGGCCTCGATCCACCAGTCGCCGCTCTATCCCGGCACCGGCGACCCATCGGAACGGGGCGTGGGCAACATCGTCAACGCCACGCTGGCGCCGGGCGCGCCGCGCGAATCCTGGCGGCGGGCGTTCGAGGGGCTGATGGAGCGAGTCGACGCTTTTGCGCCGGACCTGGTGCTGGTGTCGGCCGGATTCGACGCCCACGAGCGCGATCCTTTGGCCTCGCAAAGCCTTCGCAGCGAGGACTTCGCCTGGGCCACAAGGGCGATCGTGTCGGTGGCCGACCATCGGGCCAGAGGGCGTATTGTCTCCTCGCTCGAGGGCGGGTACGACCTCGAAGCGCTCGGCCGTTCGGCCAAGGCGCATGTCAGAGCGCTTCAGGAAGGATGAGGCCCGGTCCCGCGTCAGCGGCCGCCGGGTCGCCGAGGAAAATGGCCGACGCACCGACCGCCGACCAGACCGCCTCGAGCGTGGTCCGCCCGCCTGGGGCCATCGTCCTGGCCCGCCACGGCGAACCCGCCCTTTCGCGCAAGGTGCGCTTCGACGCCAGGACCTATGGCGACTGGTGGGCGCGCTACGAGGAGGGCGGCCTGCTGCCCGGCCAGACTCCGCCGGACTGCCTGCTTGAGATCGCCGCGCGTTCGCAGGTGATCGTCTCGTCGACTCGCCGGCGTTCGATCGAGACCGCCCAGGCGGTCGCGGGCGGCCGTGACTTTCCGCGCGACCCGATGTTCATCGAGGCGCCGCTGCCGCCGCCCCCGTGGCCCAGCTGGATCAAGCTGTCGCCCAAGAAGTGGGGCTTCTTCGCCCGCTTCTGGTGGTGGTTTTTCGATCATCACATGGGCCAGGAGAGCCGCAAGCAGGCCGAGGCCCGCGCCGAAGCCGCCGCCGACGCCCTGATCGCCCTGTCGCAGGACGGCCGGGACGTGCTGCTGGTGGCCCACGGCTTCTTCAACGTGATGATCGGCAACGCCCTGCAGGCGCGGGGCCTGAAGAAGACGCTAGACCAGGGCTTCCAGTACTGGTGCGTCAAGCGCTTCGAGCGCGCCTGACCTTTCACAGCCGTTGCCCGCCGGCCCCACGCCAACTAGGGTGCCAGCTTCTCCTTGGAGTAGAAATGACCGACGCCGCTTCTCCCGCGCACGACCTCTCGGCCCTGAGCTTCGAACAGGCCCTGGCCGAGCTCGAGAAGATCGTGTCCGAACTGGAATCGGGCCAGGCGCCGCTGGAACGCTCCATCGACATCTACGAGCGCGGGGCGGCCCTGAAGGCGCACTGCGAAAAGAAGCTCGAGGCCGCGCGCCTGAAGGTCGAGAAGATCGTCCTGGGCCAGGGCGGCGCCGCGGGCGTCGAGCCGGCCGAGTTCTCCTGATGGGCCAGGCCTCGCCGAAACTGTCGCCGACGATCGCGTTCGAGGATTTCGAGCGCGTGGACATCCGAGTCGGCACGATCGTTTCGGCCGAGGCCTTCCCCGAGGCCCGCAAGCCGGCCTACAAGCTGGCTATCGATTTCGGACCGACGTTCGGCGTAAAGCGTTCGTCGGCCCAGGTGACCCGCCACTACACGACCGACCAGCTGGTCGGACGCCGGGTGGCGGCGGTGGTGAACTTCAAGCCGCGGCAGATCGGCCCGTTCATGTCGGAAGTCCTGTGCCTGGGCTTTCCCGACGACGAGGGCGAAGTCGTCCTCGTGACGGTGGATCGCGCGGCGCCCAACGGGGGAAAGCTGTTTTGAGCGACCTTGGCAAGCGCATCGCCCAGGCGGCCGACATCGTCACCGTGGCGCTCGACGAGCTGCTGCCGCGCGCCGACGGGCCCGAAAGCCGCCTGACCGAGGCCATGCGCTATGCGGCGCTGGGGCCCGGCAAGCGCCTGCGGCCGTTCTTCGCGCTGGAAACCGGCAAGATGTTCGACCTGCCCGAGCGGCCGGTGCTGCGCGCGGCCTGCGCGCTGGAGTGCATCCACGCCTACAGCCTGGTGCACGACGACCTGCCGGCCATGGACGACGACGACATGCGTCGCGGCCGTCCGACCGTGCACGTGCAGTACGACGAGGCCACCGCCATCCTGGCCGGCGACTCGCTGCAGACGGCCGCCTTCGAGATCATGGCCCACCCCGACACCCACGACGACGGCCATGTCCGTTCGGAACTGGTGCGCAAGCTGGCCATCGCGTCGGGCGCGCGCGGCATGTGCGGCGGCCAGATGATCGACCTGCTGGGCGTTCGCGACGACCTGGGCGCGGTGGCGCGCATGCAGCGCCTGAAGACCGGCGCCCTGATCGCCTTCGCCTTCGAGATCCCGCTGATCATCGGCCGGGCCAAGGAAGCCGAGCGCGCCGCGCTGATGGGCTTCGCCCAGGACCTGGGGTTGGCCTACCAGATCGTCGACGACATCCTCGACGCCGAGGGCGACGCGGCCCTGCTGGGCAAGGCCGCCGGCAAGGACGCCGCCAAGGGCAAGGCCAACTACGTCACCCTTCTGGGCCTGGACGCCGCCAAGGAGCGCGTGGAGCTTCTGGCCGCGCAGACCAAGGCTCACCTCGATATCTTTGGCGACAGGGCCGATCATCTGCGCGAAAGCGTTGATTTCGTGCTGGACCGCCGCAACTGACCGCGCTCTTTACAGACATGCCGACGCAAACTCCTCTTCTCGACACCGTTTCCTCGCCCGCCCAAACGCGCGGGCTGTCGATCGCCGAGCTCAAACAGCTGGCGCAGGAGGTGCGCGCCGAGATGATCGACGCGGTCTCCGTCACCGGCGGCCATCTGGGCGCGGGCCTGGGCGTGGTCGAGCTGACCGTGGCCCTGCACCACGTCTACGAGACGCCGAAAGACATCCTGATCTGGGACGTCGGCCACCAGGCCTATCCGCACAAGATCCTCACCGGCCGCCGCGACCGCATCAAGACGCTGCGCCAGGGCGGGGGCCTGTCGGGCTTCACCAAGCGGGCCGAAAGCGAATACGACCCGTTCGGCGCGGCCCACGCGGCCACCTCGATCTCGGCGGCGCTGGGCTTCTGCGCCGCGCGCGACGCCAAGAACGAAGACAATGCCGTCGTGGCGGTGATCGGCGACGGCTCGCTGGGCGCGGGCATGGCCTATGAGGCGATGAACGCGGCCACCGACGCCACGCGGCAGCTGACGGTCATCCTTAACGACAACGACATGTCGATCGCCCCGCCGGTGGGCGGCATGAGCGCGTATCTGGCCAACCTCGTCTCGGGCGGCGCCTATCGCAAGGCGCGCAAGCTGGGCAAGACGGTGGTCGAGAAGCTGCCGACCCCGATCCGCGACGCGGCCCGCAAGGCCGAGGAATACGCCCGCGGCATGGTCACCGGCGGCACCTTCTTCGAGGAGCTGGGCTTCCACTATGTGGGCCCGATCGACGGCCACGACATGGACGCCCTGGTCTCGGTGCTGAAGAACGCCCGGGAATTCAAGGAAAAGCCGGTCCTCGTCCACGTCGTCACCCAGAAGGGCAAGGGCTACGCCCCGGCCGAGGGCGCGGCCGACAAGCTGCACGCCGTGGCCAAGTTCGACGTCGTCACCGGCCAGCAGCAGAAGGCGGCCGCCGGCCCGCCCAGCTACACCAAGGTGTTCGCCCAGGAACTGGTCAAGCAGGCGGCCAAGGACGACAAGATCGTCGCCATCACCGCCGCCATGCCCTCGGGCACGGGCCTGGACATCTTCGAGAAGGCCTATCCGACCCGCACCTTCGACGTCGGCATCGCCGAGCAGCACGCGGTGACCTTCGCCGCGGGCCTGGCGGCCGACGGCATGAAGCCGTTCGCGGCGATCTATTCGACCTTCCTGCAGCGCGGCTATGACCAGGTGGTCCACGACGTGGCCATCCAGCGCCTGCCGGTGCGCTTCGCCATGGACCGCGCCGGCCTCGTCGGCGCCGACGGTCCCACGCACGCTGGCAGCTTCGACATCGGCTTCATGGGCGCTCTGCCCGGCATGGTGCTGATGGCCGCCGCCGACGAGCTGGAACTGGCTCGCATGGTCGCCACCGCCGTCGAGATCGACGACCGCCCCAGCGCCTTCCGCTATCCGCGCGGCGAGGGCGTGGGCGTGGAGCTGCCGACGGGACCTGCCGACCCGCTGGAGATCGGCAAGGGCCGCATCGTCCGCGAAGGGACCAGCGTCGCCATCGTCTCGTTCGGCACGCGCCTGACCGAAAGCCTGAAGGCCGCCGACCTGCTGGCCGCCCGCGGCCTTTCGGCCACGGTCTGTGACGCCCGCTTCGCCAAGCCGCTGGACCTTGACCTGCTGCTGCGCCTGGCGCGCGAGCACGAGGCCATCGTCACGGTGGAAGAGGGCGCCATGGGCGGCTTCGGCGCCTTCGTGCTGCAGGCCCTGGCCCAGCACGGCGCGCTGGATCGCGGCCTGAAGATCCGCACGCTTGGTCTTCCGGACGTGTTCCAGGACCAGGACAAGCCCGACCTGATGTACGCCGAGGCCGGCCTCGACGCCGAAGGCATCCTGCGCGGGGCGCTGTCGGCGCTGGGCATGGACAATGTCAGCGCCGCGGGGCGGCGGGCTTAAAGCCGCTAAGCCGGGTGAAACAACAAACGCCGCGACGCTCGCCGTTGCGGCGTTTTGCTTTTCTGAGCTTCGCCTTCCCTTGCCACAGCCAGCCTTGGGTCGAGCCCGTCGCGCGGCCGGGAAAACTTGCTGTATGCTGCCAAGGCTCGGGCGCGCTGTCCGGTCTCGTGTGTGGCGGCGCTGAACCCCGCGCCGTGTGGGGCTTGCATGAACAAGACTGTGGGGATCAGGCGGTGGCGGACAGCTTTCGCCTTGGCGGCGATGCTGGTCATCGCAGGCTGCACTGGGCGGCCGCCGGTCGACCAGCCGCCTCGCCCGGGCGAGGTGAGGGCTAGCACGCGCTATCTGCTCTCGGGCCTGTCGGTCGTCCGCTACGAGTTGGGCCACATCTATGTGCCGGAGAACCGGGCCCGACCTGGCGGCCGGCTGATCGCTGTCCGTTACATGCGGATCAAGGGAACGGCTTCCCAGGCGACGCCGCCGGTGTTCATGCTGCCGGGCGGTCCGGGCGACAGCTATATCGACGCCTTTACAAGATCCGGGCTGGACTGGTTCGGCGCGGCCAGGCAACGCGGCGACGTCCTTCGTTTCCGGCGTGCGGGCGATGTTGTCGTCATGGACCAGCGAGGCGCATCGGGAGCCTCTGAGCGGCTGGGCTTCAACTACAATCCCGATGGCCAGCCGCTGGATCGGCCGGCGCGCCTGGATGACGAACTGAAGGCCGCTCCATCCGTGGTTCGCCGGGCGCTGGCCCGCTATCCTGATCATGACCTCGCCGGCTATACCGTCGTCCAGTGCGCCGAGGACCTGAACGACCTGCGTCGGGCGCTCGGCTACGCCAGGATCAACCTCTTCGGGCTCAGCTACGGATCGCAGTGGAGCTTCGCAGTCATGCGGCTGCATCCAGAGACGGTCAGCCGAGCGCTCCTGTCGGGCGTCGAACCGCTGGACAACGGCTACGACATGCCGTCGCACGTCTGGGCGGCGCTGATGCGGATCGCTGTGGAGGCGCAAGCCGATCCACGCCTCGCGGCGTCGCTTCCGCCGGGCGGCCTACGGCAAGCCGTCGACGAGATTCTGGCTCGCCTCGAGAACGCGCCGGTCGTCGTCCGGCTCAAGTCTGGCGAAGACGTCGTGCTCGGCCCGGATGACTTCCGGCTGAGCCTCATCGCTCGCCCGTCCGAATGGCCGGCGCGTATCATCGACATCCATCGGGGGCGGTACGCAGCGTGGGCCGAGGAGGTCGCAGCCAGCCGGCGGCCCCTGGCGGCTGCGCCGTCCGCGCTGATCGGCCCCTTGATCGACACCAGCTTGAACGTTTCGGAGGCCCGTGGCCGGCGCCTCTTCAACGATGCCGCTGTTCGATACCTCGGAACCTGGGGTTTCGCCCCGTCGATGGCCGCGGTTTCGCTGTGGCCCACGCCGGACGCCGGGGACGCGCTTCGACTTCCGGCGATGAGCCCGATCCCGGTGGTCTTTCTCCACGGAGACTGGGACACCTCCACGCCCATCGAAAACTCGCGGGAGATCCAGCCCTATTTCCCGAACAGCCGTCTGGTCGTCGTCAGGCGCGGCGGCCATGGGGCGATCTATGATCTGGCCGACCAGGATCCGAACGCGCTGGATCGGTTTATCGACTATCTCCGAACGGGAGACATGACAGGGCTGCCGGCCGAGGTCGTTCTCGCGCCGCCGAAATTCAGCGTTCCGGCGCCCTGATCGCGACGCCGCCCTAGCTGGTCTGGAACGGTGAGGGGAAAGCCTGCCCTAAGCCCCGCACGCCTCGAAGAACGCCTTCACGCGGCGGCGCTCGTCGGCCTTGGCGGCGATGCTGTGGCGCTTGTCGCCGTTAACGATTGCCAGATCGCCCGTGCGGCGAAAATTGCCTAGTGCAGGGTCGCGCGTGGTCGCCGAGGCCAGCAACAGGCTCCCGGTTCCACCGCCATCGACGGTTCTGGCGGCCAGGTGCGACGTCCGGTCGCGGCTGGCCAGCCCTATGGTTCCGCCTTCCAGCCCGCTGGCCGAAACCTCGACCGGCCCGCCCGGCGCGGGGCAGACCAGCATCAGCAGCACCTCGTCGCTGGAGGGGCGGCCGTAGGCCAGTTTCGGGCCTTCGCCGGGCTCGTTGAGATAGGCCCAGGCATAGGCGGGATTTGCCGCCTGCTCGTGCGCGCAGCCGGCCAGCCCGAGGGCGGCGAGCAGTGCGGCGGCGACGAGGCGGGAAGACATGGCGGCGGATCTCCTTCGTCAGGAGAACGCCTCGCCGCCTAGGCGGTTTCTGCCGGTCTGCCTCCGCTCACCCTGGGGGCGGCGGAGGAGGGGCGATTGTACGCTGTCGTCCGGACCTGTCCGGAACGCCCCTAGATCATCAGAACGGCGAGAACTTCTCGACCAGCGACTGGCCGGCCGGGGTCTTCTGCACGCGGCTGATGTCGCCGCGACCGCCGTAGTTGATGCGGGCTTCGGCGATCTGGGTGTGCTTGATGGTGTTGGCCGAGGAAATGTCTTCCGGGCGAACGATACCGGCCACGGTCAGCTGGCGCAGTTCGTTGTTGGTCTTCACCTCCTGGGTGCCCTGGATGACCATGTTGCCGTTGGGCATGACCTGGGCGACGATCGCGGCGACCGTCAGGTTGATCTTCTCCGAGCGGCTGACGCTGCCGRCGCCCGAATTGGAGAAGGCCGAGTTGGTGCCCACGGCGTTGGCCGGGTCGAAACCGCCCGGCAGAACCTTGCCCAGGCTGGATTCCAGGCCGAAGAAGTTGCTGACCCCGGCGTTGCCCGTCGAGGTGCGCGAGGACTTGCTGGTGTTGGAGGTGCTGACGCTGTCGTCGATCTCGATCAGCACGGTGACGATGTCGCCGACGCGGCTGGCGCGCTGGTCGTTGAAGAAGGCGCGGGCGCCGACGCGCCACAGCGAGTTGGCCGAGGCGGCCTGCGGGGCCGGTTCGCGGGCCGAGACGTAGGTCGGGGCCATGGGAGCGAGCGAGGCGGGATAGCCGACGGGAGCCAGTTCGGGACCCTTCACCGCTTCGGTGACGGTCGAGCAGGCGGCGATCGGGGCGAGCAGGGCGAGGGCGACGAAGGCGGCGGGGCGCATGGGTGTCTCTTGCTCTCTTAGCGGGCGGCGTAGCGCACGGAATTGGAACGGGCCTTGAGGGCTTGCGCCTCGGGGCCGACGGCGGCCGAACCGGGGCCGGTGGCCACCGCTTCGATGATCTTCTTGCTGGCGGTGTTCTGCACGCTGACGGCTTCTCCGACGGCGGCGGCGCTCATGGCCTTGCCTTGCAAGGTGAGGGCCACGCCGGCGTAGTCGTAGGTGACTGCGACAACATCGCCCTTGGCGATGACCTGGGCGGCGGCGACGTCGCGCATCGAGGCGGCCGAACCCTCGCGCAGCGGGCGCTTGGTGGTCATGCCGATCATGGCGTCGGCGTCGGACGGGGCGTCGAAGGGCGCCGAGGCGACCTTGATCCACACCAGATCCTGCGGCTGCACGGTCTCGCCGGCCGCCAGGCTGCGGGCGTAGGCAAGAACCTCCACGTTGCCGCGCGGAGCGGCGGCCGAAGCGCCGGCCAGCTGGCCGCCGCCTTCGGCGCCCTGGCGGATGATGATGCGGCGCAGGCCCTGCGGGTTGGCCCACTCGAGGCCGGCGCGGCGAGCGGTCATCTGCACCTGGGCGGCGTCGAGCACGGCGCTGGGACCAAGGCGGCGGCCAACGACGATCGAACCGGCCGAACCGGCGCCGTCGAACAGTTCGCCCAGCGTGATGACGCCGTCGGCGTCGGTGGTGTCCTGGCGCAGGCTGACCGGCTGGCCGGCGAAGGCGGCCGGGGCGGCGATCAGCAGGGCGGCGGCGGCGAGAAGCAGGGTTTTCATGAGCTTACGACCGCAGGTTCGAGGTGGCCTGGAGCATCTGGTCGGCCGTGGTGATGACCTTGGAGTTCATCTCGTAGGCGCGCTGGGCGACGATCAGCGAGGTGATTTCGCTGACGGCGTCGACGTTCGAGGCTTCGGTGTAGTTCTGCAGCAGGGTGCCGAAGCCGGGCTGGCCGGGGGCGGCGATGTTGGCCGCGCCGGACGCGCCGGTCTCCAGATAGAGGTTGTCGCCGATGGCCTCGAGGCCGCCTTCGTTCATGAAGTTGGCCAGTTCGATCTGGCCCACCGTCTGGGCGTCGGTCTGGCCGTCGAGATTGACCTGCACCAGGCCGGTCTTGCCGATGGTGATGCCGGTGGCGTTCTCGGGGATGGTGATGCCCGGCTGGACCAGGTAGCCGTCCTCGGTGACGATCTGGCCCTGGTCGTTGGTCGAGAAGTTGCCGGCGCGGGTGTAGGCGGTCTCGCCCGAGGGCAGCAGGATCTGCAGGTAGCCCTTGCCCTGGATGGCCACGTCCAGCGGGTTGTTGGTCATGGTCGGCGTGCCCTGCTCGGTGATGCGGTACACCGAGCCGGCCTTGACGCCGCCGCCGACCTGAACGCCGGTCGGGACCACGTTGCCGTCGCTCGACGACTGGGCGCCGGCGCGCTCGATCGTCTGGTACAGCAGGTCCTGGAACTCGGCCCGTTGGCGCTTGAAGCCGACGGTGTTCATGTTGGCGATGTTGTTCGAGATGACCTCGACGTTCAGCTGTTGGGCCGACATGCCGGTCGCGGCGGTGCGCAGAGCTTGCATTGTTCGTTATCCCTTACTGGACCTTGCCCATGCGCTCGACGGCGGAGCGCGAGAGTTCGGCGGTCTGGTCCATCATCTTGGCGATGCTCTCGTAGGCGCGGCTGACCTCGATGAGCTTGGTGATCTGCTGGATGGGCTGGACGTTCGACCCCTCCAGCATGCCTTGGTGGATGATCGCGTCGGTGGCGGACTGCGGGGTCTCGTTGCCGACGTTGCGATAGAGGTTGTCGCCGTCCTTGCGCAGCGAGGCGAGGTCGGAGAAGCGGGCGACGCCGATCTTGCCCACGCGCACCTGGCCCTGGGTGACGATGCCGTCACGGCCGATGCTGACGGGGCCGAGTTCCGGGTCGATGGTGATCTGGCCGCCGCCGTCGTCCAGCACCGGAGCGCCTTCCTGGGTGGTCAGGACGCCTTCGGGGTTGGTGGTGAAGCGGCCGTCACGGGTGTAGCGCTCGCCTTCGCCGGTCGAGACCTTGAAGAACCCCTGGTTCTCGATGGCCAGGTCGAAGGTTCCGCCCGTCTGGTTCAGGGCGCCGGGCGTGAAGTCGCGGACCACGCCGTCGTCCAGCACGAACTTGATCGGCGCCGGGCCGCCCGCGGTGCGCGCGGGCTTGGCCGGTTCGGTGCGGACCATCAGGTCCTCGACCTTGAAGCCGGTGGTGTTCGCGTTGGCGATGTTGTTCGCGACGATGTCCAGCTCACGACGGAGCGTCATCTGCCGCGAAAGGCCCACATACAGC
This sequence comes from Caulobacter sp. 10L414, assembly GCF_056395525.1. NCBI lineage: Bacteria > Pseudomonadati > Pseudomonadota > Alphaproteobacteria > Caulobacterales > Caulobacteraceae > Caulobacter > Caulobacter sp. 10L414. The sequence continues at coordinate 12,447 of NZ_JBFTJR010000047.1, read as the reverse complement.
GCGTTGTCCATGACGATTAACTCGCAGTTTGGCGCGACAAATGCGCCGCAACCCTGCAAGCAAGCCGCGTGCCAACTCGAAAATCGCAATGAAATCAGCGGGGAGGGTGGTTAATGGCGACGCTTTGCAGAAGTCCGCCGGGCAGATTCGACCTGCGACCAAATGGCCTTCAAAAGAGATCGTTAACCATGCTCGCGCATGAGTACGGGTCATAGATTTCAAGGAACCTGCGCGTGGCCAAGAAACCCCCCAAGGAAGCTCCCGCCCCGGAAGGCGAAGAGGGCGCGGCCGAGGGTGAAGCTCCCGCCAAGAAGAAGCCGCCGATCATCCTGATCGCGGCGGCCGCCGGCGTGCTCGTTCTGGGCGGCGGCGGGGCCGCTGCGTTCTTCATGCTCAAGCCCAAGCCGGCCGCCGAGGGCGAAGCCGGCCACGGCGAGGAGAAGAAGGAAAAGAAAAAGGAAAAGAAGAAGGAAGAGGGCGGCGAGGGCGCCAAGACCGCCGAGGGCGGCGCCGGCGCGCCGGTCGTCAAGGAAGGCCCCGACGGCGTGGTGTTCTACACCCTGCCCGACATCGTCGTGAACATGCAGTCGGCCGACGGCAAGTCGACCTTCCTGAAGCTGAAGCTGACCTTCGAGCTGCCCGACGAGGAGACGGCCGAGGCGCTGACGCCGAACCTTCCGCGCCTGACCGACATGTTCCAGACCTTCCTGCGCGAGCTGCGTCCCGAGGACCTGGCCGGCAGCCAGGGCAGCTACCAGCTGCGCGCCGAACTGCTGCGCCGGGTGAACCTGGTGGCCGCGCCTTCGAAAGTTAACGCCGTCCTGATCGAGGAGATGCTGATCAACTAGCCTTCGGGCCGGCTGAGGCGAACCATCATGGCAGACGAGATCGACGATCAGGCCGCGATGGCCCAATGGGCGGCGGAGAACCCCCCGGGGACCTTCGACGCCTCGGGCGGCGGCGAGCTGAACAACAGCTTCGGCGACTTCAGCGGCGGCATGGCCGGTATGGCCGGCTGGGACGACGGCGGCGGCGACGGCATGGGATCCGAGCGGATCCTGAACCAGGACGAGATCGACAGCCTGCTGGGCTTTGACCTGTCGGGCGACGGCGGCGACGACCGCACGGGCATCCGCGCCATCATCAACTCGGCGCTGGTCTCGTACGAGCGCCTGCCGATGCTGGAAATCGTCTTCGACCGCCTGGTGCGGTTGATGACGACGTCCTTGCGCAACTTCACCTCCGACAACGTCGAAGTCAGCCTCGACAACATCAGCTCGATCCGCTTCGGCGACTACCTGAACTCGATCCCGCTGCCGGCCATCCTGGCGGTGTTCCGGGCCGAGGAACTGGACAATTACGGCCTGCTGACGGTCGACTCCAACCTGATCTACTCGATCGTCGACGTGCTGCTGGGCGGCCGTCGCGGCACCGCGGCCATGCGCATCGAGGGCCGTCCCTACACCACCATCGAGCGGGTGCTGGTGCAGCGGATGGTCGAGGTGGTGCTGAACGACGCCAAGGCCGCCTTCGAGCCGCTGCATCCGGTGTCGTTCACCCTGGACCGCCTGGAGACCAACCCGCGCTTCGCCGCCATCGCCCGCCCGGCCAACGCCGCGATCCTGGTGAAGCTGCGAATCGACATGGAAGACCGCGGCGGCCGCATCGAGCTCTTGCTGCCCTACGCCACGCTGGAACCCATCCGGAAGATGCTGCTGCAGCAGTTCATGGGTGAGAAGTTCGGCCGCGACAACATCTGGGAAGGCCACTTGGCCACCGAGCTCTGGACCACCCAGATGGAGGTGCGCGCCGTGCTCGACGAGCAGCAGCTGCCGCTTTCCAAGGTGCTGAACCTGCAGGTCGGCGACACGTTGATGCTGAACGCCACGCCCGACAGTCTGGTGGAGTTGCGGGCGGGGTCGATTCCGCTTACCCGCGGCCGGATGGGCCGCCGTAACCATTCCATCGCCATCCGGGCCGACGCCCCGCTGACGCCCGCGGCGAAGAAGGCGGTCCAGAAACTCAAATGAGCCTGATCTCGGTCGCCCTGCAGGTTCTTCTGGCGGTGCTCCTGATGGTGGCGCTGGTCTTCGGCTGGCGCCTGGAGCGCAAGCTGAAGGCGCTGCGCGACGCCCAGAGCGGCTTCGCCAAGGCCGTGGCCGACCTGGACAACGCCGCCCAGCGCGCCGAACAGGGCCTGGCCGACCTGCGCGCGGCGACCGACGAGGCTTCCGAATACCTGGCCGACCGCATCGAGAAGGCCAAGGCCCTGGCGCTGCAGCTGGACGAGCGCATGACCCGCGCCGCCGCCGCGCCGCGCATCGAGGCCCGCCCCGAGCCGGCGCAGCGTCCGGCCCGCGATCCGCGTGATTTCGCCGCGCCGCCGGCGCCCGAAGCCGCCCCGGCCGGCGGTCGCCGCCTGAACGCGCAGGACTTCGAAGCCATGCTGGAGCGCGAGGCTCGCGCCCGCGGCGCCGGCCCTGCGACCTCGCGTCCCGCGACGGCCGCCAATTCCTCGCCTATTTCGTCGCCCACGCCCGCGCGTGAAACGCCCCGTTCACGGGCTCGGGTGGATGATGACCTGTTCGACGGCCCCGACCCCGCGTCGCGGCCCGGATCGCCATTCAGAGACCGTCGATGAAGAACGTTCCCCGCATCCTGCCGATCGTCGGCGTCGCCGTCGTCGGCGTCCTGGCGGTCAACGCCCTGGCCGGCGCCAAGTCGGTTCCCGACCTGCTGAGCGGGGCGAAGGCCTTCGCCGAGGGCGCCAAGGCCGAGAAGAAGGACGCCAAGGGCGAGGAAGCCGCCTCGGCCGAGAGCGCGTCGAGCGACGCCGCCGCCAAGGCCGCCCCGCCGCGCATCTGCGCGCCGTCGGCCACGGACCTTGCCAAGGAAGCGGGCCTGTCGCCGGCCGAACTGCGCGTGCTGCAGAGCCTTGGCCAGCGTCGCGGTCAGCTTGACCAGCGCGAGCAGGACATCGACGTCCAGCTGCAGCTGCTGGCCGCCGCCGAGGCCAAGCTCGACGCCAAGATGAAGACCCTCAACGGCATGAAGGGCGAGATCCAGGGCCTGCTGGGCCAGGCCGACAGCCAGAAGGCCGCCGAGGTCGACCGCATGGTCACCGTGTTCTCGGCCATGAAGCCCAAGGACGCGGCCGTCCGCCTGACGGTGCTGGAAGACAGCGTGCGCCTGCCGATCGCCGCCAAGATGAAGGAGCGGACGCTGGCCATGATCCTGGCCAACATGGCGCCCGCCGACGCCAAGGTGCTGACCGAGCGCCTGGCCAGCCGCTTCTCGGGCGACGCCATCGCCAAGGGCAAGGCCGCCGTGGCCGAGAACGCCGCGGCGCCCGCCGCCGGCGGCCAGCAGGCCGCGGCTCCGGCCCTGGCCGGCGCCGGCGCGCCGAAAAAGGCCGGCTAAGGGGAAGCTGGGGGGCTCATGAACCTGCGGGGGGCGTTGAAGGCGAGCGTTGCGGCGATCTGCATCGCCGGCGTCGTCGCGCCCACGGTTCTGGCGGCCGCGCCCGCCGCGGCCCAGGCCGTGCAGGGCGACCTGGTCGTCCGCGTCGCCCAGGCTCCCGACTTCTCGCGCCTGGAGTTCCGCTGGAGCGGCCGCGTTCCGGTGATGAAGATGCGCCGCGAGGGGCAGCAAGCGATCCTGCGCTTCGGCCGCGACGCCAATCCCAATCTGGCCAGCCTTCGCATCGCCCCGCCGCGCTGGGTGAAGACAGTCGAGGCCCGCCATGTCGGCGGCGCGTTGGAACTGGTCCTGACCCTGACCGACGACGCCGACCTGCGGGTCGGGCGCGCCGACGGGATCGACTTCGTCAACATCTTCGCCAAGCCGCCGCAAGCCGGAGCGCCCGCCGCGGCGACCGCGACGCCCGCGCCCGTTCCGCGCGACCCGCGCCGTCCCAATCCCGCGCCCGCCAGCGGCGTGGTGGCCGTGACCTACAACAAGACCGACGGCCAGACCCAGTTCACGACCACCTGGGCGGCGCCGGCCGCGGCCGCCGTGTTCAAGCGCGGCGAGGCGGTCTGGGTGGTGTTCGACGCGCCCGTTCGCCTGGACCTGGGCCGCACGCCGCAGACCGGGCCCAGCCACACCAAGATCCAGGTCTTCCGCGGCGCCGACTATTCGGCCCTGCGCATCTCGGCCAAGCCCGGCGTGCCGGTCTATGCCGAGGGGCAGGGCAACAGCTGGACCGTGGCCCTAGGGGCCGGCCTGCAGCGCGAGCCCGACCCGGTGAAGGTGGCCCGCGACGAAGCCGCCACCCCCGCCAGCCTGTCGGCGAACCTGGCCGGCGCGGCCCGTCCCGTGTGGGTCAGCGATCCGGCCGTCGGCGACCGCATCGGCGTGGTCCCGGCCCTGGCCCCCTCCAAGGGGCTGGCCTCGCGCCGCGAGTATGTGGAGATGGCCCTGCTGCCGTCGGCGCAGGGTCTGGCCGTCGAAGCCTTCGCCAGCGACGTGCAGATCCTGACCGAGGGCGACATCGTCCGCATCGGCCGGCCCAAGGGCCTGGTGCTGTCGCCGGCCGGTGCCGGCGGGGGCGCGGCCGAGATCGTGACCGGCGCGCCGCAGCCGGCGGCCATGCCCGCCGTCATCGACCTGGAGCACTGGCCCAAGACCGGCTCGGGCGGCTTCCTGGCGCGCTACAACGCCCTGCAGGCGGCCGTGGCCGCCGTCGATCCGGCCGACCGCCAGGGCGATATCGCCGCCCGGATGGCCCTGGCCCGTTTCCTGGTCGGCTCTAACCTGTCGTTCGAGGCGATCGGCGTGCTGAACGCCGCGGCCCGCAAGCAGCAGGGCCTGCTGGGCGACGCCGAGTTCCGCGGCTTGCGCGGCGCGGCCAAGGCCATGGCCGGCCGCTGGGCCGAGGCCGAAGCCGATTTCTCTTCGCCCGTGCTGTCGGACGATCCGTCCAGCGCCCTGTGGCGCGGCTATGTCGCCTACAAGCAGGGCCAGTGGGTGGACGCCCGCAACAAGTTCGCAGGCGGCGCCCAGGCCATGAACCTGTTCCCGGCCGTGTGGCAGGCCCGCTTCCTGGGCGCCCAGGCCGAGTCTGCCGCCGCCACCGGCGACGGGGTCGGCGCCGAGCGCCTGGTCAACCAGGCCCTGAAGCTGCCCAAGCTGCCGATCGTCGACCAGCTGGACCTGCGCCTGACCTTGGCCAAGGCCTTCGAGCTGCAAGGGCGCAAGGACAAGGCGCTGAAGATGTTCCAGGCGATCGGCAAGGCGCCGAACGACCGCATCGCCACGCCCGCCGTGCTGCACGCCACCCAGATCCGCCTGGAGAAGAACCAGATCTCGCCGGCCGAGGCCGCCAGGACGCTGGACCAACTGCGGTTCCGCTGGCGCGGCGACGGCGTCGAACTGGACGTCGTGCGGGCGCTGGGCAAGCTCTACATCGACCAGGGCCGCTATCGCGAGGCGCTGGAGGTGCTGCGCTCGGCCAACAAGGTGCTGCCGGACCTGCCGCAGGCGGTGGCCCTGCAGAACGATCTCTACGGCGCCTTCCGCACCCTGTTCCTCGACGGTCTGGCCGACGGCATGCAGCCGATCCAGGCCGTGGGACTGTTCTACGACTATCAGGACCTGACGCCGATCGGCGCCGACGGCGACCAGATGGTCCGCAACCTCGTGCGCCGGCTGGTTGACGTCGACCTGCTGGACGAGGCGGCTAAGCTGCTCAAGTACCAGGTCGACAACCGCTTGAACGGCGTGCCCAAGGCCCAGGTGGCCACCGACCTGGCCTGGATCTACCTGATGGACCGCAAGCCCGAGGACGCGCTGGCGGCGATCAACAACACCCGCACCACCATCCTGCCGCCGGCCCTCAACAGCGAGCGCCGCCTGGCCACGGCCCGCGCCCTGATGACCCTGGGCCGCTACGACGACGCCCTGGAGGTGATCGAGGGCGACAAGGGCAGGGACGCCCAGGACATCCGCGGCGACATCGCCTGGAAGCAACGCAACTGGGCCCTGGCCGGCAAGCTCTATGAGGCCGCGCTGGGCGACCGCTTCAAGAACGCGGCCGGCCTGTCGCCCTCGGACGAGGCCAAGCTGATGCGGGCCGCCGTGGCTTTCAGCCTGTCGGACGACGACGCCTCGCTGGGCCGCCTGCGCACGCGCTACACCAACCTCATCGGCACGGCCCGCAATCCCGAAGGCCTGCGCGTGGCCCTGGCCGGCGTCGACGGCGTTGCCTCCAGCAGCGACTTTGGCCGCGTGACCGCCGAGAACGAGGTGTTCAACGGCTGGGTCGCCAAGATGAAGGACCGCTTCCGCGCGGCCGCGACGCCGAAGGTCTAGGCGCGGGCCTTCCTTCTCCCCTTGTGGGAGAAGGTGTCGGCGCTAGCCGACGGATGTGGGGTCTCTCAGATCTCGAGCACTTCACCCGGCCTGGGCCTCGGTTGCAGCTGGCCGGCCTATCGACCCCTCACCCGACCTCCTTCGGAGGCCACCCTCTCCCGCAAGGGGAGAGGGATCAGACGGTCTCGATCGCCAGCGCCGCGCCTTGCCCCACGCCGATGCACAGGGTGGCCAGGGCCCGCTTGCCGCCGGAGGCCTCCAGCTGTCGCAGCGCCGTCAGGGCCAGACGCGCGCCCGAGGCGCCGAGCGGGTGGCCCAGCGCGATGGCCCCGCCGTTGGGGTTCACGTGCGCGCCGTCGTCGGGCAGGCCCAGCTGCCGCAGCACCGCCAGGCCCTGGGCGGCGAAGGCCTCGTTCAGCTCCACCACGTCGAAGTCGCCGATGGAGAGGCCGGTGCGCGCCAGCAGGCGCTGGGTGGCGGGCACGGGGCCGACGCCCATCACGCGGGGGGCGACGCCGGCCGTGGCGTAGCCCAGCACGCGGGCCCGCGGCGTCAGGCCGTGACGCTTCACCGCGTCTTCCGAGGCCAGGATGATGGCGGCGGCGCCGTCGTTGACGCCCGAGGCGTTGCCGGCGGTGATCGTGCCGCCCTCGCGGACGATCGGCTTCAGCTTGGCCAGGGCCTCCAGCGTGGTCTCGCGCGGGTGCTCGTCGCGATCGACGATCGTGGGGCCGCCCTTGCCGGGGATCTCGACCGGGGCGATCTCGCCGTCGAAGAAGCCGGCCTTGATGGCGGCCGCCGCCCGTTGCTGGCTGCGCAGGGCGAAGGCGTCCTGGTCGGCGCGGCTGATGGCGTAGTCGGTCGCGACGTTCTCGGCGGTCTCGGGCATGGAATCGACGCCATAGGCCGCGCGCATCGCCGGATTGACGAAGCGCCAGCCGATCGTGGTGTCGAAGATCTCGGCGTTGCGGGAAAAGGCGCTGTCGGCCTTGCCCATCACGAAGGGCGCGCGGCTCATGCTCTCGACGCCGCCGGCGATGACCAGGTCGGCCTGGCCCGAAAGGATGGCGCGGGCGGCGTAGCCGACGGCTTCCAGCCCCGAGGCGCAGAGCCGGTTGACGGTGACGCCGGGTACGGTCTGCGGCAGGCCCGCCAGCAGCAGGGCCATGCGCGCGACATTGCGGTTGTCCTCGCCGGCCTGGTTGGCGCTGCCGTAGACAACTTCGTCCACCGCGCTCCAGTCGAGGCCGGGGTTGCGCGCCATCAGCGCCTTCAGCGGGATCGCCGCCAGGTCGTCGGCCCGCACCTTGGACAGCGCGCCGCCATAGCGGCCGAACGGGGTGCGGATGGCGTCGCAGATATAGGCGGTCATGGCGGCTCCCGGGGGCGGCGTTCGGCGCGTATTCAAACGAACGTTTGCGGGAAGCGCAATGCGCTTGCGACAGGCGGGCAGGGGACTAGGCTGGGGGCATGAGCCCAACCGTGCAGCCCTTCCTGATGTTCCAGGACGGCGTCGGCCCCGACGCCCTGGACTTCTACGTCTCGGTTTTTCCAGGCAGCGTGGTCGAAGAGGTCGAGCTCTACGGCCCCGCCGGCCCGGGGCCGCARGGTACGATCAAGACCGCTCGCTTCACGATCGGCGGCCAGAGCGTGATGTGCAGCGACAGCTTCATCAAGCACGCTTTTACCTTCACGCCGTCGTTCTCGTTCTTCGTCACCTGCGCCTCGGCGGCCGAGGTCGATCGCCTGGCCGGGGTGCTGGGCGAGGGCGGCGGGGTGCTGATGCCGCCCGGAAGCTACGGCTTCAGCCCCTGGTTCGCCTGGGTGTCGGACCGCTTCGGCGTGTCCTGGCAACTGAACGTCGGGGAAGATTGACGTCAGTTTCGAATTAGGACTATGTCGGTCGCGCGCCACTCCAGGCGTGGGAGACCAAGCACCGTGCCCAGCTACAGCGAACTGATCGACGCCCTGCGGATCGATGGCGAGACGGTGGTCGCGACCGTGGGCGACGACTGGAAGCAGGGGCGCACCACCTATGGCGGCCTGTCGGCGGCGCTGTGCCTGGAAGCCGCCGCGCGCCGCCTGCCGCAGGCCCCGCCGCTGCGTTCAGCCCAGTTCGCCTTCGTCGGCCCGGCGGCCGGCGAATTGTCGGCAAAGGTGGAGGTGCTGCGCCAGGGCAAGTCGGCGCTGTTCGCCAGCGTCGACCTGACGGGGGAGGGCGGCCTGGCCACGCGCGGCGCGCTGACCTTCGGCGCCGAGCGCGCCTCCAGGCTCGACCACCTCGACCTGCCGGCGCCGGCCGTTCCCGCGCCCGAGGCCTGCGAGCTGTTCATCCCCGAAGGGGCCGGTCCGGCCTTCGCGCGCCAGTTCGAGTTCCGCTACGTGGCCGGCGGACGGCCCTTGAGCGGCGGGCCGCCCGATTTCCTGGTGTGGATCCGCCACCGCGACGCCGCCGCCCGCTCGCTGGCGGCCATGGTCGCCCTGGCCGATGCTCTGCCGCCGCCGGCCCTGTCGGTGTTCGATCAGTTCGCGCCCATCTCGACCATGACCTGGTCGATGGACGTGCTGGGCGATGCGCCCGACGACGACGGCTGGCGACTGATGAGCAGCCGGGCCGAGACGATCCGCGAGGGCTATTCGGCCCAGGCCATGACCCTGTGGAGCCGGGACGGAACCCCGCTGATCGCCGCCCGCCAGACGGTGGCCGTGTTCCTCTGAAGCTTACCTGGGCGAGGGGCGGGGGCATTGCCTCGCCCCGTCGACTGCGGCTAAGGAGAACGCCCGTTCGCGAACACGCGTCGGCGCGCCGGTTTAGCTCAGCGGTAGAGCAGCGGTTTTGTAAACCGAAGGTCGGGGGTTCAATCCCCTCAACCGGCACCACGTCTCCCTCCGTTCGAAGGTCCAGGATCGGTCGTTCCGGCGCCCGCAAAGGCGACGCCGCGTCTGCGCCTTTCGTCGGTATTTGTTCGTTCACGGATCGTTGTTCGGGTAAGTCATGTCTTACTTGCCGGTCAGGCGGGCCAGATCGCTGCGCCATGGATGCGGAATAAGATCATATATTGCTGTTATTCTTTCCCTGGTTTCTCCAGTAAATGCAGCGTGCAAGCTGGAGCCTCTTTAGGCAACGTCCAGTTGTCGTGAAAAATTCAAGCAATAGCGCCGGTTTTTTATGGCGCTGGCGTAACGTCGCGGCGTAGGCAGCGCCCCTATAAATTACAGGGGATAGACCTATGAACCATCGCCACACTTGGCTTGCTCTGTCGGTGAGCGGGCTTGCGCTGCTCGCCAGCGCTCCGGCCCTGGCCCAGCAGGCGCCGGCGACCGACGCCACGATCACCGAAGAGATCGTCGTCACCGCCCAGCGCCGCAGCGAAAACATCCGCGACGTGCCGTTCGCCGTCACCGCCCTGGGCGGCAAGACCCTGGCGGCGGTCTCCGCTGGCGGCGGCGACGTGCTGTCGCTGTCGGCCCGCGTGCCCAGCCTGCAGATCGAAAGCTCCAACGGCCGCTACGCTCCGCGCTTCTACATCCGCGGCCTGGGCAATGTGGACTTCGACTTCAACGCTTCGCAGCCGGTGTCGGTGGTGCTCGACGACGTGGTGCTGGAAAACGTCTTCCTGAAGGGCTTCCCGCTGTTCGACGTCGAGCAGCTTGAAGTGCTGCGCGGCCCGCAGGGCACGCTGTTCGGCCGCAACACCCCGGCCGGCGTGGTCAAGATCGACACCGCCAAGCCTTCGGACGACTTCGGCGGCTTCGGCTCGCTGGCCTACGGCAACCTGGGCGCGGTGCGCGCCGAGACCGGCGTCTCCATCCCGGTCAGCGACACCCTGTCGGTGCGCGTGGCGGGCCTGTGGAACCACCGGGACGACTGGGTCAACAACGCCTACAACCCCTCGTTCGCCGGCGACGGCGACGACCTGGGCGGCTTTGACGACGTCGCCGCCCGCGTGCACGTGGCCTTCAAGCCGACCGAGCGCCTGTCGACCCTGCTGACCCTGCAGGCCCGCGACTACATCGGCACCGGCACGCTGAACCGCGCCAACGTGCTGACCAAGGGCTCCAACGAGCTGAACGGCAACTTCGACCGCGACACGGTCTATTACGACGGCGGCCGCAACAACCCGCAGAAGCAGCACACCACCTCGCAGAGCCTGCAGGCGGCCTATGACTTCGGCCCGGTCACCCTGACCGGCGTGGTCAGCGCCTATCAGGGCCGCTCGTCGGGTGACGGCGACATCGACGGCGGCGTGGCCTCGGCCGCGGCGACCGCGCCCTACAAGACGCCGTTCAACTCCGAGACCGGCACCCTGTCGAGCGACCTGGACCAGAAGACCATCGAAGTGCGCCTGGCCTCGAACGGCGACGGCCGCTTCGGCTGGCAGGTCGGCGCGTTCTTCTGGGACGAGCGCTTCAACCTCGTCTCGGGCACCTTCAACGGCACGGGCGGCCTGGCGCCGACCGTGATCGGCGACGTCGTCCAGCGCTCGGAGTCGTGGTCGGTGTTCGGCCAGGCCAACTACAAGGTCACCGACGCCCTGAAGATCACCGGCGGCCTGCGCTACACCGAAGACAGCCGCGACTTCCAGGGCGACCGGATCATCCCCACCGGCAGCACCAGCACGGCCCGTCCGCTGTTCGACGTGCGTCGCTCGGTCGGCGACGAGCAGGTCAGCTGGGATCTGAGCGCCCTCTATGAGGTCAATGGCGACCTCAATGTCTTCGCCCGCGTGGCCAAGGGCTATCGCGGTCCCTCGCTGCAGGGCCGCATCACCTCGTCCGACCTGATCACGGCCGCCAATTCGGAAACCGTGATGTCGTACGAAGCCGGCCTGAAGTCGCGCTTGTGGGAAGGCCGCGCGCGCCTGAACGCCACGGCCTACTACTACGAGGTCTCCGACCCGCAGTTCACGGCCATCGGCGGCGAGGGCAACTTCAACCAACTGATCAACGCCGACAAGGGCGTGGGCTACGGCCTCGAGATCGACGGCGACGTCTATCTGGGCGCCGGCTTCAGCCTGGCCGGCGGGTTCGCCTACAATCACACCGAGATCAAGGACAAGGACCTGCTGGTCGCCTTCTGCGGCGCCAACTGCACCGTGACCGATCCGATCGTGACGGTGGGGACGACGCGCCGCGCCAACATCGACGGCAACCCGTTCCCGCAGGCTCCCAAGTACACGGCCAACATCACGCTGACCTACGTGCATGGCCTGAGCAACGGGACCGAGCTCTTCGCCTCGACGGACTGGGTCCTGCAGAAGGACTTCAACCTGTTCCTCTACGAGTCGGTCGAGTTCATGCAGGACACCAGCTTCGAGGGCGGCGCCCGCGCCGGTTGGCGCAGCCCGGCCAAGGGCCTGGAAGCGGCGGTCTACATCCGCAACCTGACCGACGAGGCCAATGTCATCGGCGCGATCGACTTCAACAACCTGACGGCCTTCGTCAACGAGCCGCGCACCTACGGCGTGCAGGTGACGAAGCGATTCTAAGACTGACGATCCCGGCGGCGCTTTTCGAAGCGCCGCCGGAGATCCGGGATTCGTCCCGGACGATGATTTTCCGGCGCGAGCGACGCGCCGAAGCGGCGTCGTTTCGACGGCCGATTCCCGCCGAGGCCGGCGGACGACCCGATTTTCCAGCTCCTGAACGATTGTCTCGCCGCCCTGCGCCTGTTCGTGGGCGAGGGGAGGGGGCTTCCGCCACCCATATGCGGCGGGCTTTTCGGGCGGTTTGCGAAGAAAATCGTCAAAGCGCGTTGCAGTGCGCTTGACTCAAAATGGGCTCCCGCATAAACACCGCCCTCCCGACGCGGCCCGCCGCTTCGGGGGCTCATTCGAAGCTCTCTTTTCTTTCCGAGGCGCTGAAGTCCATTCGGCGCCGCGGAGCGGTTCGGCCTCCTCGGAGGCGGGACGGTTTGGAAAAGAAAGTTGAAAATAGAGTTTGACAAAATGAGGCGCTGGTTTAAATAGCCGCCTCCGCCGACACCGGGCGCTAAACGGTGGGGCCGCTCCCCGGTTACGGAGGCGGCTCGGAGCTTCGGCTCTGGTCTTTGACATTGTTGATTTGGAAAGAGAAACGCAGGCGGCGGCGCTCTGGCGATGACCCTTCGAGGTCTGGCGATGACCCTTCGAGGTC